>DAOQBX010000235.1:0-3705 GCA_035340155.1 Anaerolineales bacterium
GAACGGCGCGATGGTGGCGCACACCCCTACCGGCTGACGGATCATGATCTCGTCAATACCTGGAGCGATGTCTTCCACGAATTCGCCTTTGCCCATGTGCGGCATACCACATGCAACTTCCACATTTTCGTAGGCGCGGACCATTTCGGCTTTGGCTTCTTCGAAGGTCTTGCCGCACTCATCTGTAATGAGTCTGGCGATCGCATCCCCATTCTCGCGCATCAGGTTACGCAGTTTAAACAGATACTGCACGCGGTCATTGACCGGCGTCCTGCGCCAGCCATCGAAGGCTTCACGCGCAGATTGGGCGGCAGCATCCACATCCGCCTTTGAGCAGAGCGGTGTTTTGGCGATCACCTGGCCAGTGGCAGGGTTAATAACGTCGAAATATTCTTTGACGTTGGGCTTGATCCATTCGCCATTGATGTAATTCAATATTTCCATAAGTTCTCCACTATTATTGAACGTAGAATATGAAAGTTAATTCGTTTTAGACCGAGTAAGGTTCAGAGCCGCATCAAGATCACGCCAAAGATCTTCTGCATCTTCAATTCCAACGCTGATCCGGAGCAGCGAAGGTGGAAGGTGCTCCTGTCCTGGAATTGCGGCTCTTCGTTCCATTGTTGATTCCACAGCGCCAAGGCTGGTGGCATGATGGATGAGTTGAGTTTTCTGGCATACCAAGTCAGCCGCTTTGGCATCTCCAAGCACATCGAAAGAGATGATGGTCCCAAATCCTTTGAGCACCCTTCCGGCGACGGCGTGAGTCGGATGTGAGGGCAGGCCGGGGTAGCGCACACGTGTAACACAAGGATGTTTTTCCAACCGTTCTGCCAGGAGCATGGCGGTTTGTTGGGCGCGTTGCAGACGAAGCGCCATTGTCCTGGCCCCGCGAACGGCAAGGAAAGATTCCAATGCCCCCGGCGTGGCACCAGTTAGTTCGCGGGATTTTTTCAAGGCATGCCAAAAGGCATCGCTCTTTGTTGTCGCTACTCCCGCCAGCAGGTCGGAATGCCCCCCAATGAACTTGGTCGCCGACTGCAAAGATACCGTGGCGCCAAAATCCAGAGGGCGCTGATTCAACGGCGTGGCAAATGTATTATCCACGGCTATGATCGCTCCAGATTTGCGCGGCGCGGCGCAGATGACCTCCAAGTCGGCCACAGTAAGTAAGGGGTTCGAGGGCGATTCAAGCCAGATCAGATCGGCATCCTGACACAGCCGTACCCAACCGGCGGTATCATCCACCGCAACACGATGCACAGTCCAACGTTGTCGCTGTTCGCCCGCCGCAGCCAGCCCGGCTACGCCCTGATAACAGTCATCGGGCAGGGCGACAATGGAACCTGCTGGAAGTTGGTCGAACACCGCAGCGATAGCCGCCATACCGGATGAAAAAGCCACGGACCTTCCAGATTCGAGTCCGCCAATAATTTCTTCCAGGGCCTCCCAAGTTGGTGTACCATCGTCGCGCGAATACTCACGTCCTTTACCGATGATAAAGTTTGAGGCGGGGATCAACGGCACATTGAGCGGAGCGCCAGGCTCTGGAGCGCGTCCGGCCGAAACAAGCCATGATTCAAGTTTGATCTCGGATGTCATCCTACTCACTTTTCCAATGTCTCCAAAAATCGAGTATCGAACTACTTCACTTGTTTATCAGCAACTTCCAGCGCCTTCTCAACGATCGCAAGCCCTTCATCCAACTGTTCCCTGGTGATGCACAATGGCGGAACCACAAAGACCATACTGCCCATGTTATTAGCCATGATAAAGGTGAATAGACCATTTTCGCGTAAAGTCTTACCCACTTCCGCCATGACCGCTGATGACATAATTTCCCTGGTATTCTGATCGGCAACCAATTCAATCGTCGAGAACAGACCGATATATCGCACATCCCCTACTGATGCATGGCGGGATTTGATATCTTCCAGGCATTCTCCCAAGTAATTCCCCATCGCGCGGGCGTTCTCGATCAAGCCATCTTCTCCGTACACGTCAATGGTGGCGAGCGCCGCTGCACAGGCTAAAGCATGACCGTTATAGGTCAGACCGGCATAAAGGTATTTATCTTCAAAGAACTCGGCGATCTTATCGGTGACGATCACCGCACCGAGCGGCACGTATCCACTGGTGATACCCTTGGCAGTAGTGATAATATCCGGCGTAACCTTCCAGTTATCCACCGCAAACCATTCGCCGGTGCGTCCCCAACCACTCATCACCTCATCGGAAATGAGCAGAATGCCGTATTTGTCGCAGATCTCGCGGACGCGCGGCCAGTAATCATCCGGCGGGATGATGATGCCATTCGAACCGACCACACCTTCCATGATGATGGCCGCGATCTTATCTGGACCTTCGTACTTGATCACCTCTTCAAGGTGGGAGATACACTCGCGCTTGCAAGATTCTTTCTTCTGCCCGAACGGACAGCGGTAGCAATGCGGGTTCATGAAATGCACACCGCCTGGCATGGTCGGCTCCACAGCATTGCGGCGATAATCGCCAGTGAGGGCGATCGAGCCGTGGGTCGCGCCGTGGTACGAGCGATATTGAGCCAAAATCTTGTGCCGTCCCGTGTAGAATCGGGCGATCTTTATCGCGTTTTCATTTGCCTCTGCGCCGCCGAGGGCAAAAAAAGTTTTCTTCAGGTTCCCAGGGGTCACTTCCGCAAGGCGTTTGCCGAGCAAAGCGCGGACATCCGTGGTGCTGCCGGGATGTACGAAACAAAGTTTGGCCGCCTGCTCTTGAATGGCTTTCACGACCTTCGTATGCTGATGTCCAATATTGGTGTTCATCAACTGTGACGAGAAATCAATATAACGCTTCCCATCCGTATCCCAAAAGTAGATGCCTTCGGCCCTTTCGACGGGAATGGGGTTAGCCTGCCCCTGGACGGACCAGGAGAAGAAGGTGTACTCCTTGCTTAAGTCGACGATTTCCTTTGAGGTTAGGGTCATTATGTCTCCAGTAATTACCAATCTCTTACTTATTGATAATTGGTAATTATTTCTTTACTTCCTTCACGATCTCTGCATATACATTCAAGGTTTCGTCTATATCGGCATCTGAATGTTCATAACAGAGGAACCACGGCTCACGGGCATCATGGTCGGGCATGACACCTTTTTCCACGGCTTTCTCCACCAATTTTAAGTAGAGGTCGCGGTCACTATCCTGCCAGTCGCGCTGGCATGTCACCGATTCGACCCCAAGCGAGAAGGAGAACATGGCCGGATAGCCAGTGAAGACTGAGGGAATATCATTCTCATCGAAGATTTCCTTCAAGCCATCCATCAGGCGCTGCCCGCGCTTTTCAATGGTCTTTAGAATCGGTTTTGATCTGAGAAGGCTTAATGTCGCATATGCGCCCGCCACGCCGGGCTTATTGTTGGTATAGGTTCCACCCTGCGCAACGCCATGCCCAATGATGGACATGATCTCTTTTTTGCCTCCAAACGCCGCCACAGGGTAGCCATTGCCCAGAGCCTTGGCATAGGTCACCAGGTCCGGGTTGATGCGATAGTATTCCTGCGCCCCGCCATTGGCAATACGGAAGCCTGTCTTCACTTCATCCAAAATAAAAACACATCCGTATTCTTCGGTCTTTTGACGGATAAGTTGCAGGAACCCATCCTGCGGGTTGATGGCGGCGCAATTACCCTGGCACGGCTCGGTGATGACCGCCGCGATCTGCTC
>DAOQBX010000236.1:0-3698 GCA_035340155.1 Anaerolineales bacterium
TTCTCGTTTTCATCCACTTCTTCTTTCTTTTTTGCTATTTCTACTTCCAACTCTTCGAGTTCATTGCTTAAACGTACGCTGGCATCTTGTGCTTTTTCCAACCTACGATGGTCGTCCTCGACTCCCCGCAATTCAAGTTCTTCCCTGCGCTTCGTCTCATGCGCCGATACATCGTAACCAAGTTTGGCAAGTTCCTTGTCCAGACCCTTCAATTCTTTTTGCGCTTCAGGGGCGTATTTTCCGTTTTCTAAAAGTTTCCCAATTTCCTTCATACGCTTTGCGCCAGTCTTTTCCCATTCCCTGCCCTGCAGTTGGATCGACTCCAACTGCAAAGTGATCTGCGAAACAGAGGTGAAAAATCTCACGCGATCATTTTCAGCATTTGCCAACTGTTTCACTTGTAATTCAAAATTTGCAACTTGCGACCCAAGTTCTTCCACTTCCCTTTTATTTGCGCGGAATGCATCGCCCTTCGACCTGCCATCCGCCTCCAACTGCTTCAGCGTATCTGCGCGATGCTCTTCGCTCAATGGCTGGCCGCACAAAGGGCACTCCACACCGCCAGCCTCACCCAAGGCATCGATACGTTTTTTGATCTCTTCCATTTCCTTGCGCAGCGATTCATTCTCAACCTTCATCGCCGCCTGACGCTCGCGGGCCTCGTTCCGTTTATTTTCCAATTCGGCGCGCTCCTGAATCCTTGCCTCCACTTCCATTAGCGAAGATCTCGCCGCGACCAGCTTCTCTTCCAGGTCCGCGACCATATCCAATTGCGCACTGACCTCCCCCCACTTTCCCCCCAATTGCTCCCCTTCTTGCTCCAGCTTTGCCTTTTCCACATCGATCAGGCGCAGCAACGGCTGACGCTTTTCATCGTACTCGCGGAATTGTAGAGCGGTCTCTTCCCATTTCTCCAATTCCTTGCGTGTTTTTTGCCAAGACTTAAAAGCAGCCCCGATCTCCTTTGCGCGATTCACCAGGTCGGCATAGCCCAACTGCTCAGACCGTTTTTCCGCGATCTTATTCTCGATGCTCGCCAACGCATCCTGCGACCTTTGCAATTGAATCTGGAAAGTGGAGACGATCTTACGCTGCTCATTGACCAACGTTGCATTCCTGCGAATATTCTCCAACGCAGAGTCCTGCGCTTCTCTCGCCGCCGATAACTGCTTCAACGTCCCCTCGAGTTCCCCTAATCGACGCCGGCGTTCTTCCTCTTCGCCCAGTTCTGCGTCGATCTCGGCAATACGCCCGTCGATCTCATCCACATCACGTTCAAGTTCTTTGCGGCGTTCCGCTGTACGCTCTTTGTAGGTATCCCAAACCTCCAACCCGAGAATGGAACTCAACACCGCCTTGCGTTCACCGGCCTTCTTTTGAGTGAACTGGTCGGCTTTACCCTGCAAAAAGAACGAGGCATTGATGAAGGTCTCGTAATCGAGTTGCAGAGTCTGTTCGATGCGTGCCTGTGTATCGCGAGTGGTCTTCTCGGTCAGTGGGCGCCAGCGGCCATCGTTTGCTTTTAATTCAACGCCATCCCATACCTGAAACTCCAATACCGTGCTTTTATTCCTCGGCAGCGTCCTTTGTACACGATAGGTGTTGCCCTCGTATGCAAAGGTCAACGCCACTTCAGCCGACCTGACATCCTGGCTCAAATTGATAACATCCGTGCCCTTGCCGCGCGCTTCGCCGAACAAAGCCCATGTGAAGGCATCCAACAGCGAGGACTTGCCTGCGCCGTTGTGGCCGGAGATGCATGCGAGGTCAAGGGAGTTGAAGTCCAACTCGACCGGGTCGCGATAAGAAAGAAAGCCGGAGATGCGAAGATGGATAGGGATCATTGAAAATCACTCATTCGGCATGGATTATAATCGAACCATTATGCTCGATAACGACACTCCCCGCACACGCCGCCGCATGCGTATGCTCGCGGTCATTATTGCCACCATTCCGTGCTATTGCGCGGGTTTTATCGCGCTCTCCTTCGCAGGCGGAGATTCACGGCCGACCGTCACCCCTACCATTACTGTCACCGGAACCGTAACCCCGGCCACTCCCACTACGAGCGGCACACCTTTGATCCTCACAGGGACCATTACACTAACACCCACAAGCACAGAAACGCCCACTCCCTCTTCCACCCCAACCGTCACCCTCACACCCTTCCAGCCATCCACCAACACCCCATCGTTTACCCCGTCGGCAACCATTACCCCCACATTCACGCCTTCCTTCACACCGTCTCCGACGCAAACACCGTCCGTCACACCGACATCCACCCCGATTACTCCATCCGTTACGCCTTCCAGCACAACTACGCCCATCACCCCATCTCCAACCGCGCTCGGCGGTGGTTAACTTCTATGAGCGATATCCTTCCCTTTCTAAAATCCCTAATTTCTGTTTCAGGCCTATCGGGACACGAAACACCCGTCGCCAGTCTCATTCAAAAGCAGTGGAATCCCCTAGTGGATGAAGTCTCTCAAAGCAGACTCGGTTCCATCCATGGGTTGAAAAAGGGTTCGGGCAAAAAGACACCCCGACCCACAGCATTGATCGCCACCCACATGGACGCCATCGGTTTGATGGTCACTCGCATTGTGGACGGCTTTCTTTATGTGACCAACATCGGCGGTATCGACTCACGTGTGCTGCCGGGGACGCCGGTGACGATCCACGCTTCGGGCAGCGGAGAAGAACTATATGGTGTGATCGCCATGCCACCCGCCAACCTGCTGCCGGATGGCGAAGGCGGAGGCGTTGTCGCTTTGAAGTATCTTTTGGTGGATACAGGACTCGCTCCCGGCGAAGTGGCGAAGCGTGTTCACATCGGAGACAGGATCTCGTTCGGGACGGAACCCGTCGAAATGCCGGGTGGGTATATCAGCGGTCACACGCTGGGTAATCGCGCCTCTGTCGCAGCGTTGACCATCTGCCTTGAGGAGTTAAAATCCAAATCGCATACCTGGGATGTAATGGCTCTGGCTTCTGTGCAGGAAGAAACATCCTTTGGCGGCGCATATTCCTCCACTTATCAAATCCGCCCCGCCCTTGCCATTGCGCTGGATATGACCTTTGGACAAGGCACAGGCTCAAGCGGATATCAAACCTTCCCGCTGGGCAGAGGCGTAACGCTGGGCATCGGCCCGAGCGTGCATCCCTTCCTTTATAAGCGATTCAAAGAAGTGGTCGAGCGCATCGAGATTCCAGTAGCTGAAGACTTGATGCCCGAATACTCCTCCACCGATGCCGATGCGATGCAACTGGTCGCGGAGGGCATCCCGACCATGGTGGTGAGCATCCCGCAACGCTACATGCATACTCCTGTAGAGTTGGTGGCCGTCAAAGATATTCAACGCGCAGGACGGCTGCTGGCGGAGTTCATTTCCTCGCTGGAAGAGGATTTTATCGAAAGGATCGTTTGGGATTAAAAGGATCAGCGTTCAACGACGATCGTTATTGAACTGAAAATCTGGGGACTTTTCAGTCCCGGCTGCCATAGAGATTAAATATGCTTTCCATCGGACAAACACAGATCAAACAGCTCGAAAAATTATGCAACGCCATGGGCGTCTCCGGCGACGAGGGCGAAGTACGCCGCATCGTACTGGAAGAGGTCAAACCCTACGCCGACGAAGTTAAGGTGGATGCGCTTGGCAGTGTGCTGGTACGCAAGAATGGCACAGGCCGAAAAC
>DAOQBX010000237.1:0-3698 GCA_035340155.1 Anaerolineales bacterium
GCTTCCTGCGCGCCTATGGCCTGAGCGATCACCCGAACATTCTCGGCGGCTGTCTGTCATTCGGACTCATCCTTCTGTTGGCTGTATTTCTTTATGGCAATAAACGCTCGGCATGGATTTCCGCCCCGATATTCTTATTGGGATTTGCGGCGCTGGTCATGACTTTTTCCCGTTCGGCGTGGTTGAGCCTGATGGTGGCTGCCAGTTTCATGGTCGGGTGTGAAGCGCTGGCCCGGCGATGGGATTTAGTCCGGCGGGCGATTCTGCTTGGGGGGGTGGGCATCCTAGTATTGTTGCCATTTTTTGTTTCCCATATCGAAGCCTTCCAGTCGCGCGCCCATGCCGGAGATGTGATGGGGGATGAGCAGATTAAGGAGCGTTTGTTTTTGATGGAGAAGGGAAATACATTGTTTGTGGAGCACTCGGCCATTGGGGTGGGGCTGGGCGCTTCACCGCTGGCGATGAAGAAGCGTTTTGGAGAATTCCCGATCAATATCCAGCCGCCGCATTATGCGATCCTGACTGCAGTGCTGGAGATCGGATTGTTCGGCGGTATGTTTTATGGGATTCTGATGTTGCTGCCTTTTTTGAATTTTGCTTTTCGATGGCGGTCTTTCATTGACCAACCCTTTATGAAAGCAGCGGTTGGGTTGTTGCTTGCGATATGCATCGTTGGCGTGTTCGATTACTACACCTGGTTCTATGCACCCGGACGATTGTGGCAGTGGCTGGCCTGGGGACTTTATTCGTCCGTTTCGACAAAGGCGGGATAGATGACTGCCGTTCTTGCCTATTTACTTGCTCCTGTCTTAATAGCGTATTCTGGGGTCATGGCTGTGTTGTTTATCTATATTTTCAATATGCTGTACCTGGCTTATCTTGGAGCGCGCCAGAGAACAGGCTTGCAAACGAAAGCCTTGCAAGGACTCGGGCGGTCTCCCAGTGTAACGGTTCAACTTCCGATCTATAACGAATACTATGTGGCTGAGCGACTGCTCTCGGCCTGTGCTCAGTTCGATTATCCGCGCGAGTTGCTGGAGATTCAAGTATTGGATGATTCGACGGATGAAACCGCAACCTTGCTTGCACAAAAGGTTGCGGCCTTGCGGGCGGAGGGCCTGAACGCCGTCCATATTCATCGCTCCGATCGCTCCGGCTTCAAGGCTGGCGCACTTGCCAATGGGCTGGTTTGTGCGCGCGGTGAATATATTGCCATTTTTGATGCGGACTTTGTCCCGTCGCCGGATTTTCTGACCCGCATGTTGCCATATTTTAACCATGAGCGGGTGGCTTTTGTGCAGGCTCGTTGGGGGCACTTGAATCACGATTACTCGCTCCTGACCCTGCTGCAATCCTTCTCACTCGACGCACACTTTGCCATCGATCAACTGGCACGTTCGCGGGCCGGGTTCGTGTTTAACTTCAACGGCACAGCGGGTATTTGGCGCAAGTCCGCTGTTGTGGATGTAGGTGGTTGGCAGGCTGACACGCTCACAGAGGACATGGACTTGTCTTACCGTGCCTTCCTGCGAGGGTGGTCTGCGCGTTATGCCGGGGATGTCGAAGCGCCTGCAGAGTTGCCGGTCAGTTTCACTGCCTATCGCCGCCAGCAATATCGCTGGGCGCGGGGCAGCTTGGAATGCGCCATCAAATACCTCCCGGCGATCTGGCGTTCGGAGTTTTCCATTCCCCGCAAAGTGCAGGCTACCTTGCATCTTACCGGTTATCTGTTGCACCTGCTTACGGTAGCCCTGATGTTGCTCTATCCTTTGCTGCTTTTATTTGCTCATCAGTATCCTGCCTTGTTGCAGCCGATCGGCTTGGGCTTGTTGATGAACTTTCTTGCGTTGGCGCCCGCACTATATTTTGTGATCGCCCAACGTTTGTTGCGGAGGCGCTGGTTGCGCGCCGTTCCGATTATCGTTTTCATGTCCATGTTTGCAACGGGTATGGTGCTCAATACACTGCGTGCCATGGTTCAAATCCTGTTTCAAAAATCCGTCCCGTTCGAGCGTACGCCCAAGTTCGGCATTACCGATCGTAACCAGTCATGGCTTGGCAGCCGCTATCAAGTCAGAGTGGATGCGCTGGTCCTCCTTGAAATTCTACTTGGTCTCTTTAACCTCCTGACTGCCGGGTTGGCCTTTGAACTCGGTTATTATTTGATGATGATTTATGCCTGCCTCTTCGCTGCCGGGCTATTCTTCTGTTCCGGCCTGACCCTTGCTCAAACCTTCTCTGCCCGCTTCCCTCCCCAGCCCGAGCCGGTTTCTGCTTAAGGAATATCCCATTGTCCCTGACCATTGCTTCTCCCGTTGTTGCAAGTTCGATACCACTTGAGAAAGCCATTCTTGCAGCGTTGACTTACTCGGATGTTTTCGATCACCCGCTGAAGTTGGCTGAATTGCATAAGTTTCTTGGCGCCTCCGCAACACACTCTGAGATCGAAGAATGTCTTTCGCGAATGGAAAATATCACCTGCCTGGAAGGCTATTATTATCTTTCGCATCGCCCTGAGATCGTGAAGACTCGCAAACATCGTGAGGCGGGCTCGCGCACTGCTTTCAAACGGGCCTTGTTTTATGGGCAGATCCTTGGCCGGTTGCCCTTCGTCCGCATGGTTGCATTGACTGGGTCGTTGGCAATGCTCAATCTATCGGTTCATCGTGATATGGATTTCATGCTTGTGGCGGCTCCAGGTCGCCTGTGGACGGCGCGCGCTTTTGTGCTGCTCTTTGGCAGGCTGGCGCGATTGTTCGGGGATGTAATATGCCCGAATATTATGATCTCTGAGCGAGCGTTAATATGGGATGCAAGAGACCTCTACTCGGCCCGTGAGTTTGCGCAGATGATCCCCGTCTGTGGCATGGAGACTTTCCAGTGCTTGCTCTCGGCTAACAGTTGGGTGAACGATTATCTGCCAAACTTCCAGTCACCTCTTTTGAGCGAACCCCGAGCGGGTGGAAGACTCCAAGCCTTCCTTGAAGTATTTTTCAATGGGATTTTGGGAGACAGGTTTGAAGTTTTGGAGATGTCTCGCAAGATCGCCCGTTTCCAAAAACAGGAAGGATATGGCTCCGAGACCCATTTCTCTGCCGATCTTTGCCAGGGAAATTTCGACCATCACGGCGCATGGGTGATGAACGCTTACATGGAGCGTTTGAACACTTTTTCTGTTGGGATGCGGAGAGAACAATGACCCAGGTTCTGTTCGGGCAATCGTACTACCTGCGTTTCGATCCTAAACTTTGGGAGGCGATGATGCCGTATCCGCCGCTCGGAACGATGTACGCCGCCAGTTTCATCCGTGCGCGTGGATATGACGTGGCTCTCTTCGATGCCATGCTGGCGGAGTCAGAGGAGGAATGGGGACGGTCATTGGATGAACACAAGCCGCAATATGCAGTGATATTTGAAGACAACTTCAACTATCTTTCCAAGATGTGCCTGCTGCGGATGCGCGAAGCAGCCTTTGCCATGATCCGCATGGCGAAGGAGCGTGGCTGCACGGTCATTCTGTGCGGGGCCGATGCCACAGACCATTATGATCTTTACCTTGCGCACAGCGCGGATTACTGTCTGCTTGGCGAAGGGGAGGAAACGCTTGCAGAATTGCTGGACCATCTATCGGGAAAGACCGAAGCGGATTTTGGTTCCATTTTGGGGCTGGCGTATCAGGGTGACATTCCGTTGGTAAT
>DAOQBX010000238.1:0-3693 GCA_035340155.1 Anaerolineales bacterium
AAACTGTCCATTTTGAGCCGCAGCTTGAGCCCGCTCCTGCATCCGATAAAGGGTCAAACGGGAAAGCGCGCTCAGGATCTTCGTTGGCGGAGGATCGGCTGACGGGTTTTGACGCACCTCACGTACCAGATGGACACGCAAAGGCGGGATCGGGATCGGATTGGATGTTACAGAGACCTTCAGCGATCCGTTGAGCAACACTACTTCGGTCCCATTCAGCGCTTCAGGGCTGACGACGATCTCCAGCAGTACATGCAGCGGGGCATCGCGCAAAATCGGGCCGAGGCGCACCGGAGACTCGATGGCCACGTTGCCGCCTTCCGGTTGAAGGCGGAAGGCGTAATTGATGCGAATATATTCCTGGCCTTTGATCTCCAGTACCACCTCATCGGCATATGTACTGGTGAGTGCCTTGAACTTATCCACCAAAAAACGTTCGATATCTTTGGGGTTCGAAATATAAGCGGATGAACCGCCGGTCTTGCTGGCAAGCGCATCAAGAAAAATATCATTCCACTCATGTCCGATGCCCATGCCGGTGATGCCAATATTCTGGGCGGCTGCTTGTTCGGCCAATTGCAGGCAGGCTTGCTCATCGCCATAGGTATTGCCATCGGTCAACAGGATGATGTGGTTGACGCGGGCCGGGTCGAGAGTACGGCGGAGTTCGCGCATCCCCGCTTCCAGCCCTTGAAAGATCTCTGTCGCGCCGGAGGGCTGAATCATTTGAATGCGTCCCTCTTGTTTCTTTTTGTCCAGGCTGATCGAAGCCGGAACGATCACTTCAGCCCGATCACTGAACGCTACAATGCTTAGCACATCCTGCGGACGCAGGCTACGCAGCAGCTGAATGGCAGTAGCCTTGAGAATATCCATCTTCTCGCCTTGCATGGATGTGGAACGGTCCAGTACAAGGCAAAGGTTCAAAGGAGGCGCAGGAATCTGTTCCTGTTTCTCCTCTCGTGGCCCGATCTCAAGCAGGGCATAGATCAGTTGGTCTTCCCCCAGTTTGACCAGATTTGGACGGCTTAAGTGAATATCGTACTTGATGAGTTTATTGCCTTCCTCGATCTCGGGAGGCAGGGTCGCATCATATTGGCTGCGGCGTTTTGGGTTCGAAAGAATTTCATACGCCTGTTGGATGGAGAGGAAGATCTCAGTCTCTCCGGCGGCCAAATTCTTGTCCGGATGGAGGCGTTGGGCGGCCTCATAATATGCGCGTTTTATCTCTTCCTGTGTGGCATCACGGAAAACTCCCAAAACTGCATATAAATCGGGTTTGCCCGTTGACATGGATTTATCCAACTAATTGAGCAAGAACAACCGTTATATTGTCAGGACCGCCGGCTGAATTGGCTGCCTCCACCAAACTTTGGCAGGCGCGGTGAAGCGTTGGCGCGTCATTGACCAGGCGGACAATATCCTTTTCATTCACAACACCCCACAGGCCGTCACTGCATATCATCAAATAGCCTGGCTGCGGAAATGGGATGGTGAAAATATCCGCTTCGAGAGATTCCCCCTGGCCAAGTGCACGGATCAATACGTTGCGATGCGGGAAGGTCTCCGCTTCATCCTTGCTGAGGTGGCCCAGTTCTTCAAGGCGTTTGACCAGTGAATGATCGCGGGTCAGTGCCTCGATGCGCCCATCAGGGTAGGTCGCGTATGCACGACTGTCGCCAACGTGGCCAATGGTCACCTGCTGTCCAAGCACCAGCGCCGCGGTGACAGTCGTTCCGCTGCCGGGCGCTTCACGCTGAATGTATTGATGCGCTTCCATAATGGCTGACTCCATCACCTCTTGCAGGGATTCCTGCAGGGACATGGTGGGGATGTTATATAGAAAAGAATGGAACTTTTTCAGGACGGTTCCGCCCACAATGCGTACAGCCGCATTGCTGGCCACCTCGCCAAATTGATGCCCACCCATTCCGTCAGCCACAATATACAACCCAAAGGGGATGTTATCTGCGCTACCCGCGATAGTGGACGTCAGAGTCATAACGCTGTCTTCATTATGCTCGCGCTGCTTCCCAACCGATTGCCCGACACTGGCAATAAGTTGCTTCATTTCATATTTCGGAGTCTGGCTTGCAATGATGGAACTGATCTGCTGGTCTGTCAGCGGCGCAGTGGTTGCATTGTCTGGAATCCTCGGCAATTCGGGAGGGGGTTCCTTACCACCAAATAGTTTTCGAAAGAAATCAGCCACAAGAACTCCTTTTAGGCGAACAGAGCATAGATGTGATGGTCTGTAGAGCCGAAATAAACGATATCGTCAAAGACGATCGGCGAGCCGGTAATTGGCCCCTTGGACTCGAACTTCCAGCGCAAGCGTCCCGTGCGGTATTCGAGACAATACATACTGCCATCCACGGAACCGCAATAGATGGAATCCTTGTAAATGGCTGGTGAACTGCTAACCTGGTTTTCTGTTTTGAAGCGCCAGACTTCCTTGGCAGTGCGGATATCGACACAGTAGATAAAACCGTCCGCTGCGCCAATAAAGATGAAATCGTCCGCAATGATGGGGGAAGAAACCGTCCCTTTACCGAGACGGAATTTCCAGATCGCCCAACCGCTCTTTGCATCAAGAGCGTAAAGCGTGCCGTCCAGAGATGCGGCGTAGATAGCTTGTCCCTTCATGACCGGGGATGAGGTGATCCCCCGTTTTGCCTGGAAGCGCCACTTCAACGTGCCGCGAAAATCAAGGGCATAGAACGAACCGCTCTCTGTTCCAAAATAAACCATTTCATTGGCAACCAGCGGCGTGGAATGAACCGGGCCGTCGGTGGAGAATTTCCAAACGGCGCGCCCACTGTTGACGTTGACTGCATGCAGATCATGGTCGGCTGAGCCGAAGAAAACATGCCCATCCGCAATGCGCGGAGAGGAGTAGATCTTGCCGTCGGTGTAATACGTCCACACCACCTTACCGGTGCGGGAATTGACCACATGCAAACGCTGGTCTTCTGAACAGAAGAAAACGTTGTTATCGAAAACCACCGGCTTGGACACAATTCCCCCGTCGGATGGGTATTTCCATATGAACTGACCATCTGCCGCGTTGACCGAGTACAGATTGTTGTCATAACAACCAATATACAAATTGCCCTGGCTCAAGACCGGCGTGCCGCGGATCTCATCTTCACACTTGAACGTCCAGAGCGGCTTGACTCCACCGCTCGAAACCGGAAGCGCCGAAGTAATCTTTGCCAGAGTCCCCGTCTTACGGGCGACGTTCATCAAGGCTTCCTTCATGGCCGTGGCATTGGGGAAGCGTTCGCTGGGATTGTATTGAAGCGCCGTAACCACCACCGCTTCAAACTCCGGAGACACATTCGTATTGATGCGGCGAATCTGACGTTCCGAAAACGAGAAGGGCGGCTCAAGGCGCGGATCACGACGCGTAATGGCATGGTGCAGCGTGGCCCCCAGAGAATAAACATCCGCCAGATGAGAGGCCTCGCCGCGGTACTGCTCCGGCGGTGAATACCCTTCTGTGCCGATCATCGTTCCCTTCTGCCCCACCTGAAAGGTCTTTGCAATCCCGAAGTCCACCAGGATCACATCTCCGTTGTGATTGATCATCACATTGGAGGGCTTCATATCGCGGAACACGATCGGGTCCGGCTTGTGCGCATGCAAGTATTCCAGCACATCACACAATTGGATGGCCCAACTGATGACTTG
>DAOQBX010000239.1:0-3691 GCA_035340155.1 Anaerolineales bacterium
TGGTCTTTTAGCCAGGCGGCTTTGAAAATGTATGTTCGCGCCAGTTCAATTTCCATTTCATTGTTGGCAAGTTTGAACTGAATTGCCTGGAATTCGGAAATGGACTGTCCAAAGGCTTTGCGTTCTTTGGCATAAAGAATGGCCTTTTCCAGAGCGGCGCGTGCCAGCCCGATGGAGATGGCACCGATGCTGATGCGACCTGCGTCCAGTGTGGAGAGGGTCTGCTGCAAGCCACGCCCTTCGCCGCCCACCAGATTCCCCAGCGGTACACGGACGTTGTCGAAGGTAACAGCGTGGGTGGGGGAGCCGCGCAGCCCCATTTTCTTTTCAGCCGGCCCGATGCTCAAGCCTTTTGAGTCGGTCGGGACGAGGATCATGCTCAGGGATTTGGAGCCCCCTTTGGGGTCGGTGCGAACGAGGGTGATGATGTATTCTGCGATGCCTGCATTCGTGTTCCACATTTTCGCGCCGTTGATGACCCACTCATCCCCGTCTTTTTGAGCGCGGGTATTTACGCCGCCTTGAATATCCGAGCCTGCGCCGGGTTCTGTCAAAGCAAGCGCGCCGAGTTTATTCCTGCCGGTTGCAACGAGAGGCAGCCATTTTTTCTTCAACTCCTCAGTCCCGTACAAGGCGATCGGCGAGGTGCCAAGGCCGTTATGGGCGGTGAAGGCCAGTGCGGTTGAGCCGCAACCCCAACCGAGTTCTTCCATTGCAATGGCGTTTGCGATGGCGTCTACATTCGAGCCGCCGTATTCTTCCGGAATGCTCATGCCCAGCAACCCCACCGGCCCACCCTTGCGAACGGAATCCCAGTTGAATTCTTCGTTTTCATCCACTTCGCGTGCTTTGGGGCGTAACACATCCTCCGCAAATTCGTGGACTATCTTTTTCCAAATTTTTTGTTCTTCTGTGAGATCGAAATTCATGATTACTCCTCTGTGTTGAATTCTTCAAGCAGTTTTCTGGCTTTTTCAATTTCTGTCCTGGGCACGAAAACCTGCACATGCCCAAGCATATCAATGGTAACGGGATAGATGCTGTGACCGATCGCTTCCTGGAATAATTCCACATCCACCTCATTCGCTTCGAGATAACTTTCAAGCAGGTCCGCTTCCAGACGGCTGGATACTTCGGTCAGGAGTTCGTACTTCATTTCATTCATGATCATCTCCAAAATACGACAAACAGAACGGTCCATGCTGTGCTGACGATGAATTGTCGCATTCCGATTTGGACCGGTTTCCAACCTGCTGCCGGGTGCGTAATACCCCAGAGAGTCTCGATCCATTGTAGCAGGAATGGGATGAAGACCCAGGTTGGAACGAATTGGAAGAAGCCTAACCCGATGGAGAGCAGGAGGTTGAACAGCGTGTATTTGTTGGCTCGCGATCCCATATGCCACCATGCGCGTCGGTCCATTACCGCGGCCTGTTCAGGGGAATAGTCTCTCTGTTCCAGCCGCAAGTAGGCGTATACGATGCTCGCCGCAGACTGAAGCCATGTCAGCAGCCATAACCACCAGCCTGCGGGATCGTATCCTTGGGTGCCGACCCAGTACGCAGCTGGAGCGCTCAATGCAAGAACGCCAGTGGCGATGACTTCGATACCTGCCTGCTTGCGTTCAGCACGCCGACTAACCAGCCATAAGTGCCAGGCAAAAACGGGCGCTCCCGGCACGGCCAGATAGAGCAGATAACCGAAACCTTCGGTGAAGAGGCCGATCAAAGCGGCGGTGGCGGTCAGCCCGTAGACCAGCACCCAAAACAAGGCGGCGGGAAGATCCGTTTTGGGTCTTCGTCCGGAAAAACTTTTGACTGCCACGGTCAGCGGTTGCCTGAGCATGAAGGCGGCCATCACGGCTGCGATCAGATAGAAAGTGGTGTACGTGAAATACCCGCCCGCGAAAATGCCAACGATCAACGGGCTGAGGATGAAAACCCATGACCCATGGTCTTGTGGCAATGCGGTCTGCTTTTTGAAATATTGTGCCATTCGGTACAAGGATACAGGAAAAAGAACACAGGCGCAAGGTTGATATACCCGGCGGGTAATATATAATGGACGCAAAATAATCGAAGGAGATTTGAAATGGCAAAGAAGAAACTGGCTGCAAAAAAGAAACAGGTGGACCAGTCTGAGAAGACGGTTCAATACGTGGGGATCGGGTTGATCCTGGTGGTGGTGGCGTTCTTCGTCTGGAAGTTCCTTCCTGGCGGAAATTCATCCTCCGGCGAGCCCAAGCAATACGATGCGCCTCCGCCCATGACCATTGACGTGAACAAGAAATATTTCGCGACGGTGGAGATGCAAAAAGGCGGTTCGTTCGTCATCCAACTGTACCCGGATAAGGCACCGATCACGGTTAATAGTTTTGTTTTCCTTGCACGTGAAGGCTTTTTCGATGGTGTGACCTTTCATCGCGTGCTTGATGGTTTCATGGCCCAGGGCGGCGACCCCTTGGGAACTGGACAAGGTGGCCCTGGCTATGAGTTTGTCAACGAAGATAGCGACCTGACCTTCGACAAGGAAGGTGTGGTGGCGATGGCCAATGCCGGACGTGATACGAACGGCAGCCAGTTCTTCATCACCTTCGGGCCGCAGGAATTTTTGAACGGTGGTTACACCATTTTCGGCCAGGTGATCGAAGGGATGGAAGTGGTTCACGGCATAACAAGACGTGACCCGGATGCAAATCCGACCGCTCCCGGCGATGCGATCAAGACCATCACCATTTCCGAAGAATAAATATAAAAAAGAGCGGCTTCAGGGCCGCTCTTTGAATTTTAAATCGGAGGTTTCAATGACCGAAAACCAGATGCGTGGTGAAATGCATGGCTGCATCGTCTGCGGAAAGTTGTATCAAATATACGTGATGCGCGATGCATCAGGGAACTATATAGGTGCTAAAGTAATGAACGCAGGTGGCAGGCTGGTGCCACATCCGCGCAGGCCGCTTGTGGCTTGTGAACGGCACACAGAAGAGGATGTGCAGGTGGCTGTTAAACGATCCTATGGTTCCACCGATGAGGATGAGGACTGATTACGCCCGGTCAAAAAAGATCAAAAGCGTATTGCCGTATTTCCTTTCTTCGCTCTCGATCAGGTTTTTTAATTCAACCTGCTCATATTCCTTCGGGTCGATCTGGACGATGACCGTGCCATCCTCGGTCAGCCATTCCACGTGATCGTCGATGCGTTTGACGGCCTCAGCCCACATGCCTTTATATTGCGGCGGGGCAATGTAGATATATTCGAATTGTTTGTCGGCCTTGCCGACCAGCAGGGTGAAAGCGTCGCCGCGTTTGATCTCGGCTTGTTCTGTAAAACGGCAGATCTCAAGATTTTCCCGAATGGTCTCGACCGGTCCACGGTTCAAGTCACTGAAGCGCACAAAGGCCGCGCCGCGACTCAGTGCTTCAATTCCGATCGCGCCTGTGCCGCCAAACAGATCCCACCAATTCGAATCAAGCACATCGCCCGCGAGGATGTTGAACAGGGCCTCCTTCACACGGTCCATGACCGGGCGGGTGGTGTCGCCAGGCACGGATTTTAGTTTTCTGCCTTTCGCAGAGCCTGCGATCACACGTAGGGTCATTGCGCACTCTCCCGTGCTGCCTGAATATTTTCATGCAATGCAACATACGGAACGACACACCCCGTGCCGAGGATGAAGCGGCGGCCCTTCGTT
>DAOQBX010000240.1:0-3685 GCA_035340155.1 Anaerolineales bacterium
CGGCCGAGCATGGCGTGGATCTATCGCAAGTTAACGGAACAGGGTTGAACGGGCGCATTACAAAGAACGATGTAATGAATTACATGGAAAGTGGCAAGTCAAAAGCAGCAGTCAAACCTTCCGCTGTTCAACCTTCCACCCTGACTTTTGACGCCGGAGCAGGCAGCACCCTCATCAAGCACTCGACCATGCGAAGGTCCATCGCGCAGCATATGGTGGAATCCAAACATACTTCTCCGCATGTGCTGACCGTGATGGAAGCGGACCTGAGCCGGGTCATCAGGCACCGCTCTGCAAACAAAGCGGCCTTTGAGCGTGACGGTGTCAACCTGACCTTCACAGCCTATTTTATGATGGCGATCGTGGCAGGGCTGAAAGCCTACCCACAGACCAATTCATCCTGGACGGATGAAGGACTGCTGGTCCATAAGAACGTCAACCTCGGCATGGCCACCTCCCTCGGCGAAGATGGGTTGATCGTGCCGGTCATCAAGGGTGCGGATAATCTGTCGCTGCTGGCGATGGCGCGCTCCATCAATGACCTGGCCTCACGTGCCCGCGCAAAGAAACTCCAGCCGGATGAGGTCAAAGGCGGGACGTTCACACTCACCAATCACGGCGTGAGCGGGTCGCTGCTGGCGTTCCCAGTGATCAACCAGCCCCAGGCCGGGATCCTCGGTGTCGGCGCGATGCAGAAGCGTGTGATCGTCGTGGAGGATGCCATCGCCATCCGCCCGATGGTCTATCTATCCTTCGTGTTCGACCATCGCATCCTGGATGGTGCGTCGGCAGATTGGTTCCTGGCAAAGGTCAAAGAGACATTGGAGAATTGGACATGACAAACTTCGATGAAAAAGCAAAAGACTGGGATTCTGATCCCAAAAAAGTGGAGCGCGCCCGTCAGGTGGCGGATGCGATCCGCAAGGCGGTCCCGCTTTCCCAAAGCATGCGGGCCTTCGAATTCGGCTGTGGCACCGGGCTGCTGAGTTTCGCGCTGCAGGAAGATCTCGGCGAGATCACCCTCGCCGATACGTCGCAAGGTATGCTGGATGTGCTGGCGGAAAAGATCGCCGCCGCCGGGGTGAAGAACATGCACCCCATCCGGCTGGACCTTGGGAACGACACCCTGCCTGTACGGCGTTATCAGATCGCCTACTCACTGATGGTCTTGCATCACGTTCAAGACACACTGGATATATTGAAGAAGTTCCACTTCCTGCTTGAGCCGGGCGGATATCTCCTCGTCGCCGATCTTGACCACGAGGACGGCTCGTTCCACACCGACGGCACGACCGACGTTCACAAAGGCTTCGTGCGCAGCGACTTACAGCACCAGGTGGAATCGGTCGGGTTTGAGAATGTAAAATTCAGCACGGCATATGTCATCCGCAAAAAGGTTGAGGGCGGGGAAAAGTCTTTTCCCGTCTTCCTGATGTCCGCAGTCCGTATATAAGAGGAACCCCCATGGCAGAAAAGACCGAAGACAGTCCTGAGATCAACAAGAATATCCACCCGCCGTTCGTGGCATTGTTTTACATTGTTGTCGCCATCTTCCTGCAAAGGTTCCTGCCTTTTTCGCTCGGGGCAAATGTCATCGTGCAGAACATCGGGCTGGGTCTGACCTTCATCGGTTTTCTCTTTGGCGTGGGCGCATTCGTCGAATTCCGCAAAGCGCGAACAACGCTCAACCCGCACGGCTCGGTGCGCGCGTTGGTGACGGGCGGCATCTATCGCATCACCCGCAATCCCATCTATCTCGGGTTCCTGTTCATGGTCGTCGGTTTTCCGTTGACCCTCAGTTCGTTCTGGGGTCTTGTCACCGCCCCGTTCTTCATGACCACCCTCTCGCGGCTCGTCATTGAGAAGGAGGAAGTCTATCTGGAGAAAAAGTTCAAAGAAGAGTACACCGGCTACAGGTCCAGGGTGAGGCGCTGGTTGTAAGGTCAAGGCGGCTTTCGCCGCCTTTTTTTATTTCTCATTCTTAGAACATAGTTTCTGATAAAATAAAAGTAAGGAGAGAACCATGTCCATTCAAACTTCTGAGATCCAGTTGAACGTGAACGATAAAATGGTCAAGGCCTATCTTGCCGATGGCGGCGGGCCGGGCATTTTGCTTTTGCATGCGTGGTGGGGATTGAAACCCTTCTTCAAACAAGTGTGCGACCGTCTCGCGACGCAGGGCTTCACCGTGCTCGCGCCGGACCTGCGTGATGGCCAGGTCGCGACCACCATCGACGAAGCCAAGGCCCTGATGGAAAAAAGCGACGGTCAATTCATCGGGGATACGGTCTTCGCTGCCAAGGCTCATTTGCAAACACTGGTGCCGGGCAAACTCGGCCTGGTCGGTTTTTCGATGGGCGCGGCCTGGTCGTTGATCGCCGCTTCGTACAAGCCGGAGGATTTTGCAGCCGTGGTGCTGTTCTACGGCAACGAAGGCGTGGACTATGGCAGGATCACAGCCAAAGTGATGGGGCACTACAGCGATAACGACGAATGGGAGCCGAACGAATTTGTGGACACGGCCTTCGCGGAATTCGCCAAAGCCGGCGTGGATGCGACGCGTCATACCTACCCGGGAGTTGCCCATTGGTTCGTGGAAGAGGATCGCCCCGAATACGACGCCGCTGCCGCGCAACTGGCCTGGAGCCGCACATTTGAATTCTTGCGGAAGAATTTGTAGATACCTCAACGTTAAAAAAGACAAATAAAACTCCAACATCTCCCTGCAATGGGAGATGTTCCTTTAATAGTACAATGGGAACGCAATTTCATTTTTTACCTGTAACGGAGTTCCTCTATGGCAGAAAATTTCGATGTCGTTGTCATCGGCGCAGGCCCGGCCGGATACGTCGCCGCCATTCGCGCGGCGCAGTTGAAGCAGAAAGTCGCGATCGTGGACAAGCAATGGATGGGCGGGGTTTGTCTGAACGTCGGCTGCATCCCTTCAAAGTCCTTGTTGAAAAATGCCGAAGTGGCGCACACTCTGCGTCACCGCGCCAAGGATTTCGGCTTCTCCTTCGATAACCTCAAACTCGATTACAGCGTGGCCTTCAAACGCTCGCGCTCCAATTCCGACCGCCTTGTGAAGGGCATCGGCTTCTTGATGAAGAAGAACAACATCGCCGTCTTCATGGGCGCGGCGACCTTCAGATCGAAGGATACGCTTGCAGTGGCAGGCAATGACGGCAAGAACGTGGAACTCACAGCAAAGAATTTCATCATTGCCACCGGCGCGAGCGCGGCCACCCTGCCCGGCGTGACCATTGACGGCAAAAAGATCGTCACCTACACCGAAGCCATCCTGCAGGATTCCCTGCCCCAGTCCGCAGTGATCGTGGGTGCGGGCGCCATCGGCGTGGAGTTCGCCACCATCTGGAATTCCTACGGCGTGGATGTGACCATCGTGGAACTGCTGCCGCGCGTACTGCCGCGGGAAGATGAAGAGATCAGCAAGGAACTCACCAAGGAGTTGACCAAGAACGGCATCAAGATCAAGACCGGCGTGAAGTTCGAGAGCATTACCGTCAGTGGCGACAAGGTGAAGGTCGTGCTGCCCGATGGCACCCTGGAAGTGGATCAGGCTTTGATCGCCACTTCCTTTACGCCGAACAGCAAAGGGCTGGGGCTCGAAGCGGTTGGGGTCAAATTCACCGAGCGCGGGAACTTCATCGAGATCAATGAGAAG
>DAOQBX010000241.1:0-3682 GCA_035340155.1 Anaerolineales bacterium
CAGGTTCAAGGATAAATCCGGATGGACTGGGGTTGCCGTCACTTCCACGGAGGCCTTTGAACAGAACGGGGAGGCCTACTTCCTTTCCACTTTCATCGATGTAACTGCGCGCAAGAAGGTAGAAGAGGAATTGCGCGCCAGCGAAGAACGGTTCCACCGTACACTTGATGATATGCTGGAAGGCTGCCAGATCATCGACTTTAACTGGCGTTATGTATACGTCAATAAGGCGGTCTCTGCCCAGGGACGCAGCACCCGCGAAGACCTGCTGGGGCGCACTATGATGGAGATGTACCCCGGAATTGAAACCACAGAGTTATTCACATTCCTGCGTACTTGCATGGAACAGCGCACTTCGCGCCACTTTGATAACCAGTTCTTCTTTCCAGACGGCTCTGTAGGCTGGTACGAACTCAGTATTCAGCCGGTGCCGGAGGGCCTTTTTATTCTTTCTATAGATATCACTGAACGTAAAAGGGTCGAAGAGGAGTTACGCGCCAGCGAGGAGAAATACAAGCTGCTCTTCGAGAGCAACCCCCACCCGATGTGGGTCTATGAAGCGGACACCCTGAAATTCCTCGTGGTCAACGACGCGGCTATCCATCATTATGGATATACCCGCGATGAATTCCTCGCCATGACCATCAAAGATATCCGCCCATCGGAGGAGATTCCCGGTCTTTTGGAAAACCTGGCCCGTGAATCTGCCGTCTTGCAACGTTCTGGAACCTGGAAACATCGCCTCAAGAACGGCGGCTTGATCGACGTTGAGATACATTCTCACGCCCTGCAGTTCAATAACGTTTCTGCACGCCTCGTACTCGCCAGCGATGTCACCGAACGCAAACTGGCGGAGGATGCGCTGCGCAAGAGCGAAGCGTTGCTCGCCGACGCCCAGCGCATCGGGCGGATTGGCCACATTGAGTGGACCATTTCGGATAAGGATCTGGTCTGCTCCGATGAGATCTACCGCATCTTTGAGATCCCCGCAGGCCAGCCCCTATCGCAACGAACGATCTCTTCGCTGATGTCGCCGGAAGAGGAGGCCCGCCTGCGCGAATTGGATAAACAGGCCTTCGCCAGCCGCTCCAACCTGGATTATGAATACCGCGTTAACCTGCCTTCAGGCATGCAGCGCTGGCTGCACCAGTTCGCCGAAGTGACCTACGATGAAAACGGCCGGCCCATACGTTTGATGGGCATCCTTCAGGATATTACCGAACGTAAGATCGCCGAGCAGGCATTGCGCGAGTCGGAAGGGCGCTTTTCAAAGGTCTTCAGCGACAGCCCCATCGGCATCAACATTTTCCGCCTCGTGGATGGCATCTCTGTAAACATCAATGATGCCTTCCTTGAGATCATCGGATATACCTGCGAAGAGGTACTCGGCCACTCCGCCGCGGAACTGAACCTTTTTGTAGACCTTGAGGCGCGCAATACCTGGATGAAGCGGATGATTAACGGAGAAGTGCTGAGAAATCAGGATGCGAAGATACGCCGGAAATCGGGCGAGATCCGCGATACCCTTGCCTCACTGGACCTGATCGATATCAACGGTGAGCCGATGGTGCTGGTCATCGCTACAGATATTACCGAACGAAAACTGGCCGAAGTGAAGGTTCAAACCCAGATCGAACGCATCACCGCCCTGAGCCGCATCGACCGCGCCATCAGCGCCAGCCTGGACATGCGCATGTCGCTCGATGTATTACTATCTGAACTCCTTTCGCAATTGGCGGTAGACGCAGCCGATATCCTGCTCCTGAACGAAGCCGGTCAAACTCTTGAATACGCTGCCGGGAAAGGCTTCCGCAGTACGGCCGTTCGCAGGTCGCGCATCTCTCTCGGGGAAAGCCTGGCCGGAGAAGCCGGACGTGAGCGAAAGGTCATTCACATCCCAGACCTGGAAGCGGCCGGAAAGAAATATGTTCGCAAGGATACTTTCAAAGAGGAGGAATTCAAGGAGTATTACGGGATTCCGCTCATCGCCAAAGGCAAACTCAAAGGGGTTTTGGAAGTCTTCCACCGCGCTTATCTCGAACCCGACCCGGACTGGCTGAATTACATGGAGACCCTGGGCGGCCAGGCGGCCATCGCCATTGACAATGCCCAGTTGTTCGAAAGGTTGCAGCAATCGAACCAGGAACTCATCACCGCCTACGATGCAACCATCCTCGGCTGGTCGCTGGCCATGGACTTGCGTGATAAGGAGACCGAAGGTCACACCCAGCGCGTCACCGACCTCACTGTCCGGCTTAGCGAAAAGCTGGGCATCAACCAGCAGGAGATCGGCCACATACGGCGCGGCGCCCTGCTGCACGACATTGGCAAGCTAGGCGTGCCCGACCATATCCTGCTCAAGCCCGGCAAACTTACCGAAGACGAATGGGGCATCATGCACCAGCATCCCATCTATGCCTTGAACATGCTGTTGCCCATCGCCTATTTACGGCCCGCCCTGGATATCCCCTACTGCCATCATGAAAAATGGGACGGCACCGGCTACCCACGCGGATTGAAAGGCGAGCAGATCCCCTTCGCCGCCCGCCTCTTCGCCATTGTGGATGTATGGGACGCCCTGCGGGCCAATCGCCCCTATCGCGAGAAATGGTCTGTCGAACAGACCCGCGCTTATATCCTGGAGCAATCTGGCAAACACTTCGAACCCCGCATCGTCACCGCCTTCCTGGCCCTGCTAGATGAACGCCCCGACTTGCTATAAAAACAAGACCGGCCAAATTGGCCGGTCTTTTCTCTTAATTCAATGTTCCGATCGTTCCTTCCACTTCATTCAGAATCTCACCCGATTTCACCAGTGCCTTCATCGCATTGTGGTCATTGAACAATGGGCGGTCAATATCGAGGTGCTTCACATATTTGCGGATGACCTCGCGCGCCTTGAGTGATCCCTTGCCTGGCGTGAACTCGCGGAAATCCAACGCCTGCGCCGCGGCCATAAATTCGATTCCCAAAACACCGTAGGCGTTCTCCAAAATTTGTCCGTTCTTCAAGGCAGTGTTCATGCCCATCGAAACAAAATCTTCCTGGTCTGCCGCCGCCGGGATGGATTGGACCGATGCGGGCGCGGAAAGGATGCGCTGCTCCACGATGAGATGATCAGCGGTGTACTGCGAGAGCATCAGGCCGGAATAGAATCCCGGCTCGTGAGCGAGGAAGTCCGGCAGCCCCTGAGACAACGCCGGATTGGTCAGGCGGTTCAATCTGCGCTCAGAGAGGACACTGACCATGGTGATGGCCGCCCCCGCCATATCCATGGGCAGAGCCACAGGCGAACCCTGAAAGTTCGCGCCGGTGAGAGTCAATTTCAACTCCGGCACGAAGATCGGGTTGTCGCCCACACCGTTCAACTCGATCTCCACCTGCGACCGTGCATACGCAATGGCATCCCGTGCCGCGCCAATGACCTGCGGCGAAGAGCGCATCGAATAGGCGTCCTGTACCTTGGTCTTCATCTTGCCAGTCGTCAGATCCGAGCC
Source organism: Anaerolineales bacterium (assembly GCA_035340155.1). Lineage (GTDB taxonomy): Bacteria > Chloroflexota > Anaerolineae > Anaerolineales > Villigracilaceae > Villigracilis. The sequence goes on from DAOQBX010000241.1 coordinate 3,498, forward strand.
TTCAATGACTTTGGCAATGTTCTGCGCGGAAGCGACCGCGCCTTTGAATCCGCGCAACTCGTGCAACTTGGTGTTATACGGCTTCATGTTCCCCAACAAGGCCTCAATGGACATCGCTGCCGCGATCTCGGCTTGTTTGAGCCAGCGTTCCATATCATAAATATGCAGTGCGGAAATGGCGGTCA
>DAOQBX010000242.1:0-3674 GCA_035340155.1 Anaerolineales bacterium
ATAGATTTAGATAAAAAGTAGGAAAGGGGACAATAGCATTGCAGTTGTCCCCTTTTTTTTGTCCTTTTTTTACGAAATTACCGTTTGATGAATGCCTTGATAGCATCATGTGTTTCTTGCGCTTTTTCAATCATTGGTACATGCCCGCATGAATCGAAAATCAACACTTCGCTGTTTTGAATATCGTGATGAAAACGTTCGGCATGTTCCACCGGAATAATTTTGTCTTGTTTTCCCCAAATAATACAAGTTGGCTGTTTTATTTTTGGCATAATCCAGATTATACTCGGCGAATGTCTTCACCCAGGGTATTTGTCACCCGCCCCATCCCGGACGCCGGAATGAACTTCCTCAAAGAGGCCTTCCCCGACTCGGAACGCCTTGAGGTCTGGCTGCAGGATGCTCCCCCCACCCGCGAACAATTGCTTCAATATGTTGTCGGCGCGGAGGGTCTGCTCTGCCTGCTCACCGAACGTGTGGATGCAGAACTGCTTGATGCGGTCGGACCCAGTTTAAAGGTGGTCAGCAGCATGTCGGTCGGGGTGGATCACATCGATCTTGTTGAGGCGACTCGGCGCGGGATCCCCGTCGGCCATACGCCTGGCGTGTTGACCGATGCCACTGCTGATCAGGCGTTTGCGCTTCTGCTCTCCGCCGCACGCCGCATCCCCGAAGCCGAACGCTTTGTCCGCACCGGGAAGTGGGTGACGTGGAGTCCATCCCTGCTGCTGGGTGCCGATCTTGTAGGCCGGACGCTCGGGATTGTCGGTTTTGGTCGCATTGGTCAGGCAGTGGCGAAACGGGCGCAAGGTTTCGATATGCGTGTCATCTACCATGACCGATCCTCTGAACCGGCTTATGGTGCGCGATCTGTGGATCTTGATACTTTGCTGAACGAGTCAGATTTTATTTCCATGCATGTGCCGCTGACCCAAAGTACCCGGCACATGGTTGACGCGGATTTCCTCTCCAGGATGAAGCCCGGGGCGGTGCTGGTGAATACTTCGCGTGGGGGCGTGGTAGATCAGGACGCTTTGTACGTGGCCCTGAAATCCAAACGCATCTTTGCCGCTGCCCTGGATGTGACAGATCCCGAACCCCTGCCCGCTGATTCCCCGCTACTGGAACTGGAGAATTGCATTGTTGTTCCACATCTTGGCAGTGCCAGCAAATGGACACGTGACCAGATGTCCCTGCTTGCGGCGCAGAACCTGGTTGCCGGGCTTAAGGGCGACCGTCTTCCTTATTGTGCCAACCCGGGAGTCTATTCGACTGAATAGCCTGTGAGTCCTTTATGGAAGAACGCCTAAGCCGAAGAATTATAGATCAATACAAGTTTTTGGAGGGGGTACTTGATGCCATGGATCATCCCTTTTATGTAATCGATGTTGAAGATTATTCGGTCGTATTGGCAAATGACGCCGCCAGATCGCTTGGTATCGATGCCCACCTGACATGTTACCAACTTACTCACCATCGCGATGTGCCATGCAACACCAGCGACCGTCCCTGCCCGCTGGTAACCGTTCGAAAAACTCTCAAACCATGCGTGGTGGAACATGTTCACTACAAGCAGGATGGAACCCCTTATTTTACCGAGATTCACGGGTTCCCATTGCTTGGGGAGGATGGGAAACTTCAGTTCATGGTCGAATATTCCATGGATATCAGCGACCGTCGAAGGACAGAATCCAAATTGCGACGCCTGCAAAGCGCCGTGCAGTTCAGCGCGAACGCAGTGGTGGTGACAGACCTTGTCGGGATTATCGAGTATGTCAACCCTGCTTTTACTGAAATAACCGGGTATCTTCCCGAAGATGTCATTGGAAAGAATCCAAAGGTCCTGAAGTCCGGGGAGCATTCCCCCGAGTTCTATAAGAACATGTGGACGACCATCTTAAGCGGTACCGTTTGGCGCGGCGAATTTATCAACCGACGGAAAGATGGCCAATTGTATTGGGAATATCAGACCATTGCCCCCATCAAAGATGAATTCGGCAATATTACGAACTTTGTCGCGATCAAGGAAAACATCACCGAGAGGAAGAAGACCCAATTGGAACTTGAGCGCCTTGCAGTGACCGATCCTTTGACGGGCCTTATGAATCGCCGCGGATTCTTCGCTCAGGCCGAAGCCATTTTTTCACGTACGCCCAGCCCTCCCCGCGGGGCATTATCCATGATCATGCTGGACATCGACTTCTTCAAAAGGGTCAATGATAAATATGGGCACCTGGCCGGGGATGAGGTCTTGCGCGAAGTATCTCGAAGGATCAAGGATACCCTGCGCCCCAATGATTTTCTGGGACGCTGCGGAGGGGAGGAGTTCATCATTGTACTTCCCCGTTTATCAGAAGAACAGGCGGTGATAGTGGCGGAAAGGCTGCGTGCGTCAATAGCGGGGAAGCTGGTGGTCTTTGAGGGGATTAAAATTGATGTGACCATTAGCCTTGGGGTGGCCTCAAAGAACGAGGAGACTCATACGCTGGATGAACTTGTAAGGCGCGCCGATGAAATGCTCTATCAAGCAAAAAACAGCGGCCGCAACCAATGGGCGGTTTTTAAAAGAGATTGAAGCCCGGGGTGGGGATCATTTTTCCCCCCAATGGATTGCGATCGTCCCGAACATCAGCCGTTTAAAATTGACCCTTCTGAATCCCACTGCCACCATGCGAACTGTGAGTTCTTCGGCTGTTAAGAATCCTTCGGTGGTGTCAGGCAGGTAAGTGTAGGCGTCACGCATGCCGGAAAGTAAACCGCCTATGGTTGGGATGATGACATGCATATGGAATTTGATGAAAGGGGAGAGAAAGTTCTTCCTGGGCCGGGTGGTGTCGAGTACCACGATCCGCCCGCCAGGTTTAATGACCCGGAACTGTTCCTTGAGCGCCTGTTGAACATCGGTCACATTGCGCATCAAAAACCCTGAGACGGCCGCATCGAAAGTCTTGTCTTTGAACGGTAAATTTAATGCGTCGGCTGAAGAAAAATTTAGTTCGCCGCTTTTCTTCCCCACACGCATCATCTCGAGCGTAAAATCCGCCGCGGTCACGCGGGCTTGCGGGAACTGTGTCAGCGCCTCACGGGCCAGATCACCCGTACCTGTTCCGAGGTCCAGCAAAGAGGCGTTGGGGCGCAACTTTGCAAGTTGGATCACTTCCCTTCGCCAGCGAATATCCTGCCCGCCGGTCATGAGTCGATTCATCAGATCATACCGATGCGCGATCTTCGTAAACATGGATTGAACATAGTGGGCGCGTTCGTGCCCGGTAAGTTGTGTCATGAAGTCTCCTGAAATATGGCCCGATTATACCCATGCTGGGTAACGTATCCATCATCGGCGTGATATTTCCCGTGATATACTGCGGCACTTATGGACGATAAACCGAACCTTTTTCAATCTTGGTGGCTTGCCATTCGCCCGCGCACTTTGCCTGCGGCTGCATCTGGCGTGGCAATGGGCAGCGCGCTGGCATGGTATGACGGGGCCTTTCATTTGTTCCCCGCCCTGGCCGCGTTGATGGTGGCGCTTCTCTTACAGATCACAAGTAATGTGGCAAACGACGTTTTTGATTTTGAACGCGGCGCCGATACCCCGGAGCGCCTGGGCCCGGTGCGCGTTACGCAGGCAGGGATGCTTACACCAGTGCAAGTTAAACGCGGGCTGACGATCA
>DAOQBX010000243.1:0-3665 GCA_035340155.1 Anaerolineales bacterium
CGACCCAGACGGAATCCTTTCCATCTGCGAGGATGGAGAAGATGAAGTTGCTGCTCAGGCTGGCGGGGTCATCGGGGTTGTTGCGGTAGTAGGCGAAGCGGTCTTGCTGGCGATTGTATTTGTTCAAGCCGCCGCCGAGTGTCCCGATCCACAGAACGCCACTCGAGTCTTCAAAGATCGAATAGACCTCGTTGTGGCTTAGGCTGCCGGGAACGCTTGGCTGGTATTGGTGGTGGATGAACGAATTCGTCTCCAGGTCGTATCGGTCCAGGCCGTTATTGGTGCCGACCCATAAGGTTCCGGAGTGGTCTGTGAAAAGCGAGTACACGATGCCCCCGGCCAGGCTTTCAGGCTTGTCCTGTTCGTTCAAAAAACGCGTGAAAGATTGGTCAGCAGGGTTGAAGCGGTTCAAGCCGTTGGCGGTGCCAACCCAGACTTCGCCATTGGGGCGTTCCGCGATGCTCAACACACGGTTATGGCTAAGGCTGTTCTCGCGATTCTTGTTGTATCTATAGATCGTGACCTTCCCATCCTGCTTGTTCATGATATTGAGACCGGTATCAACGGTCCCGATCCACAGGTTATCCTTAGAATCCAGGTAAAGCGTGGTGATAAAGTTGCTACCCAATTGAACGGGGCTGTCGGGAGTGTCGCGATAGTGGGTGAAGATGTTCGTCTGAAAATCCAGAAAATCCAGGCCGTTATTGGTGCCGATCCATAGGCCGTTTTTATCGAGACATAACTCTGTCACCTGCCCACCGGTGATGCTCAAGTCATTGTTGCGGTCGTGGAGATATTGGGTGAATTTTCCGGTGATCGGGTTATAGCGGTTCAGTCCGCCCTGGCGGGTTCCGATCCACAGGTTGCCTTGCTGGTCTTCCACAATATCGGTGATGGTGCGGTCGCTCAGGCTTTGCGGATCGTCTGCATCCGGCTTGTAGACCTTGAAGTTGTAGCCGTCAAAGCGGTTCAGGCCGTCATCTGTTCCGACCCACAAAAAGCCGGTGCGGTCTTGCATGATGACGTTGACCACACTTTGCGATAGTCCCTGCTCCAAACTCAGGTGCTCGAAGCGGATGTTCTTTCCATACGGGATGGAAGAATTCCGAATGGGTGGATCAACTTCCGGCGCGGAAGGAGATGCGGTCGGTTCCGGTTCAGGAGTAGACGCAGGCCTGACTCCTCCGCACGAAGCAAGAAGAACGCTGAGAAGGAATCCTACAATCAAGATCTTGCGCATATCCCGTTATTATAAGCAATTTGAATAAAGTGGACTGATTGGTGCTCCTTCCCTGGGAGGTGTGGGTGACCCCTCCCGAGGAGGGTTTTTTATTTTTCAGTAGTTGATTTTTTACTCCCAGGTCGTTATCTGATGACCATTCAACTGTGGGGGGGAATTCTATTTTCCAGATGCATGACATTCGTGTTCAGGTTCCGTATGATGTGATCACATGCGGTTGATTTTCCTCCAAGAAGATGGGTCCGCATTTCTGCAGGAGGCGGAGCCAGAGTCGACTGGTTCTCCGCCTTCTTCCTGTGAGTTGGATGTGAGGAGGTGCTGCTTCACGATGTGTTTGAACGATTTTGTATTCCTCTCAAATTCAATTAGGAGAAAAGAGAAATGAAGATAAAAAACATGTACGCGCTGTTGAGTTTACTGGTTATCCTGAGCATGGCGCTCGCCTCCTGCGCTCCGGCTGCCGCCGAACCCGCGGCCACGGATGCGCCCGTCGCAGCGACCGAGGAACCAGCTCCTGCAACAGAGGCCGCTCCCGCCGCCACGGAAGAAGCGCCCGCCACGTCACGCCATGGCGGCTGGTTGGATGAGATCGTCTTTTCGGTGGTCTCTTCTGATTCAGCGGTCTCACAACTTCTGGCTGGGGCCATCGATTTCTATTCGTTCAATCTGTCTTCGAATACGTTGAACGAGATCAAAGATTCCGGGCTGAACTATACCCAATCCTACGGTGGGAATTATGGTATCAGCATGAACCCGGCCGTCTTCGATGATGAGAGTGTGTTGAACCCGTTCTCGAACCACAAGATCCGCGAGTCCATGAACTGGTTGATCGATCGTAATTACATCAACCAGGAGATCTATGGCGGCGGTTCATTGCCCAAACTCCTGCCGATCACCACGCAGCTGGTCGAATACACCAACCTGATCGAGACCGCGCGTGCGCTCGAGACCAAGTATGCATACAACCTCGACAAGGCCAAAGAAGTTGTGGCTGCCGAGATGGAAGGCATGGGTGCCACGTTGGGTGATGACGGCAAATGGCAGTACAACGGCGCGCCGGTGACCCTGATCTTCCTCATCCGTTCTGATGGGGATGGAACCCGCAAACCGATGGGTGATTACGTCTCCAATCAGTTGGAGGCCGTGGGCTTCACCGTGGACCGCCAGTACAAGACCTCTTCCGAGGCCTTCCCGATCTGGCTGGGCTCGGTTGCTTCTGAAGGACAATGGAGCCTCTATACCGCCGGCTACCTGCCCTCTGGCCTGACCCGCGATGAACGCGGCAACATTCAGCAGTATTACCTGCCCTCGAGCGTGCAGGCGAGCGATCCGTTCATTTCCAATGTGGCTGACCCGGAACTCCAGCAACTGGGCGATGACCTTGCCAATGGCAACTTTACGAACAAGGCCCAGCGTGATGAAATGCTGGCGCGCAGCCTCGAACTTGCCCTGCAGGATTCGCTCTTTGTGTGGGTGGTGGACCAGTTGGTGTACGCTCCATACAACAACAATGTCAATGTGACGTATGACCTTGCGGCAGGCTATGAAGCTTCGTTCATGGGTAACTACAACCTCCGGTTCACCGACCAGGAGGGCGGCACCATGCGTGTCGGTACGAATGATCTATTCACCCAACCCTGGAACACGATCGCTGGCAGCAACTGGGTCTGGGATTCCAATATCATGCGCGCCACCAGCATGGGCGCGGCAGGTGTGGCCACCACCGCAGGGATGATGGGTGATCCGTACACCGGCCTGGGTTGGCCGCAGCGTTTTGAAAGCGCCAAAGTGGAATACCTCAAGGGACTTCCCATCACACACAGCCTGGACTGGCTTGATGTTGAAGAAGTGGATGAGATCCCCGTCCCAGCGGATGCGTGGGTGGATTGGGATGCCGCCACTCAGACCTTTATCACCGTGGGTGATAAGTATCCTGAGTATCCTGATGGCACAACAGCCAAGGTCAAGAGCACGGTGGTATATCCTGCCGATCTGTATGATACGGTCAAGTGGCATGATGGCAGTCCGATCTCCGCGGCTGATTTCGTAATGTCGTTCATCATCGGCTTCGACCGTGCCAAGCCCGATAGCGCTGTCTACGATGAAGCAGCCGCCCCGTCGGTGGAAGCGGCCCTGCCCTTCTTCAAGGGTTGGCGCATTACCTCCACCGATCCGTTGACCATCGAATACTATACCGATGTCTATTCTGCCGATGCGGAACTGAACGTGGCTGCCTTGTGGCCCGGATCTCCCACCGGCCTGGCTGGCGAGAACAGCTGGGATGTACTAGCGGTCTCCAACCTGGCCGAGGCTGCGGGCGAACTGGCCTACTCTTCCGACAAGTCTGATGCGCTTCAGATCGAACAGATGAGTTGGGTCGGTGGCCCAAGCCTTGAGGTGCTGAAGAAGTATCTCGATCAGGCCC
>DAOQBX010000244.1:0-3662 GCA_035340155.1 Anaerolineales bacterium
CCAACAGCCGTTGGGCGGTAAAGCGCAGTTCGGTGGTCAACGCTTCGGTGAAATGGAAGTGTGGGCGTTGGAAGCGTACGGCGCCGCACACACCTTGCAGGAAATGTTGACGGTCAAGTCGGACGATGTTCAAGGACGTGTCAATACCTACGAGGCTATAGTCAAGGGTGAGCCAATCGAAGAACCCAGCATCCCGGCATCTTTCCGCGTCTTGGTGAAGGAGTTGCAGTCACTTGGTCTCGCGGTGGAAGCGATCAACGAGAGTGGGGACGTGGTCAAATTTGGCAAGGATGAAGAGAAGACCCATCCGCCAAAACATGACTCTGGCTTGTTGAGTTTGGGCGAGAATCAGTCAAGGAAAAAGTAGAAAAACCATTGACTTGATTAATATGGCATGATAAAATGCCATGCCTTTGCAAGGAAACTGAGAGCGGCATTTACCCCCCGCTCGAAATTACACAGGTAGCTACAAGTGAGGCCATCAGGGTTTGAGTGTGATGGTCTCATTTCTTGCGAATATCGAAATCAAAAAAATCAGGAAGAAGTTGAAATCGGAGGCTGATCGTGCCGACAGTAAATCAAATGGTCCGCAAGGGCCGCAAGAACAAGAACGCAAAAAGCAAGGCCCCGGCTCTGCAGTTCACATTGAACAGTTTCAAGCAGCGCAGGTTCCGCCAGGATAAGGGCGCGCCACAGAAACGCGGCGTTTGTACGGTTGTCCGTACCATGACCCCCAAGAAACCCAATTCTGCGTTGCGAAAAATCGCCCGTGTGCGCTTGAGCAATGGCATCGAAGTGACGGCGTACATTCCGGGCGAAGGTCACCAGTTGCAAGAACACTCTGTAGTGCTCGTGCGCGGTGGACGTGTGAAAGACCTTCCCGGCGTTCGCTATCACATTGTGCGTGGTTCTCTTGACACTACCGGCGTGGCCAATCGCAAGCAGGGCCGTTCCAAGTATGGCGCGAAGCGCCCGAAGTAATGATTGACGGAGTATTAAAGCATGCGTAGAGCAAAACCAGAGAAGCGGGAACTTCTTCCCGACATTCGTTTTAATAGCATCTATATTCAGACCATGATCCAGCATGTGCTCAAGAGCGGTAAGAAGAGCGTTGCCATGGGTTTGGTTTACGATGCGATGGATCTGATCAAAGAACGCACAGAGAAGAATCCCATGGATGTCTTCGATGCCGCGCTTAAGAATGTAGGCCCTGTAATGGAAGTTCGCCCGCGCCGTGTGGGTGGTGCCACTTATCAGGTTCCTATGGAAGTTTCCGCTGACCGCCGCACGACCCTGGCGATTCGCTGGATCCTTTCCTCCGCCCGTGAGCGTTCCGGCAAGTCCTTTGCGGATAAACTGGCCTCCGAACTGATTGATGCGTTCAATGAGACCGGTTCTTCCATCCGCAAACGCGACGAAACCCACAAGATGGCAGAAGCGAACCGCGCTTTCTCGCATTACCGTATTTAATTTGAGTAATTAGTAAAGGATTCAAGGTAGCAAGCAGCATGGCACGTGTTCATCCGTTAGAGAAATACCGAAATATAGGCATTATTGCCCACATTGACGCCGGGAAAACCACCACCACCGAGCGTATCATGTTCTATACCGGTTTAACGCATCGTATCGGTTCTGTAGACGATGGTACTACCGTGACGGACTGGATGGTTCAGGAGCGGGAACGTGGTATTACCATTGTTTCGGCAGCTGTCTCTGCGGAGTGGAAGGGTTATCAGGTCAATATTATCGATACCCCCGGTCACATCGACTTCACCGCGGAAGTTCAGCGCTCCCTGCGTGTTCTGGACGGCGGCGTAGTTGTATTCGATGCGGTTCAAGGTGTCGAACCCCAATCCGAAACTGTGTGGCGTCAGGCTGACCGCTATGGCGTTCCACGCATTTGTTTTGTTAACAAGATGGATCGCGTAGGCGCTTCTTATGAACGCACTATCGAGACGATCATTGATCGTCTCGGCGCGAACCCCATTCCGATGCAGGTTCCGATCGGCTTTGAAGCAGGCTTCAAGGGCATTATCGACCTGCTTTCCATGACAGCAATTGTTTGGGAAGACGATCTTGGTAAAGAACCCAAGCTGGCTGAAATTCCCGCTGATTTGATGGAACAGGCCGTGGCGGCTCGTGCCAAAATGGTCGAGAAGGTGGCTGAGCTTGATGATGAACTCACCATGAAGTTCCTCGAAGCTCAAGAGATCGGCATCGATGAACTCAAGGCTGCCCTTCGCAAGGGCGTGATTTCCAATAAGGCCACCCCGGTCTTTTGCGGTTCATCCCTGAAGAACAAGGGTGTTCAGGCCATGTTGGATGCGGTCATAGATTACCTGCCATCCCCGGCAGATAAGACCACCATCTCCGCTTCTGAACCCGGTAACCCCGAAAACACCTTCGAACTTGAGACCCAGGATAGCGCTCCTCTAAGTGCCCTTGTTTTCAAGATCGTGACCGACCCCTATGTGGGCAGGCTTGCCTATATCCGCGTTTACTCCGGCGTTTTGAGCCAGGGCCAGACTGTTCAAAACAGCACCAAGGGTCGCAAGGAACGCATCGGACGTTTGCTCCGCATGCACGCTGATCGCCGTGAAGATATTACCGAAATCCGCGCTGGTGATATTGGCGCCGTGCTGGGTTTCAAAGAAAGCTTCACAGGCGACACTCTGTGTGATACCAAGTCGCTCGTGCTCGAAAGTATTTCATTCCCTGAACCGGTTATATCCATTGCGATTGAACCGAAGAGTTCCAGTGATCAAGAGAAGATGGGGGAGGCTCTTCGCAAATTGGCCGAAGAAGATCCTACATTCCGTGTCAATTCAGATGAAAGCACCGGCCAGACCGTTATCCGCGGTATGGGCGAACTTCATCTTGATATCATCGTGGATCGCCTCCTGCGCGAATTCAAGGTGCAGGCGAATGTTGGCGCTCCGCGCGTTGCATATCGCGAATCCATCACCAAGCCCGTCAAGGAAGTCAATTACAAGTACGCCAAGCAGTCCGGTGGTAAGGGTCAATACGGCCATGTTGTATTCTCCCTTGAACCAGGCGAACGCGGCAGCGGGATTGTTTTTGAGAACAAGATCGTTGGTGGTGCCATTCCCAAGGAATACATCCCCGCGGTTGAAAAGGGCTTCAAGGAAGCCGCCGAAAGCGGCGTACTTGCAGGTTACCCTGTGGTGGATCTGAAGTTCACGCTTATCGACGGTTCCTACCATGAAGTAGACTCCAGCGAAATGGCATTCAAACTGGCCGCCTCCATCGGTTTCAAGGAAGGCGTCCATAAGGGTAACCCCATTTTGCTTGAACCGATGATGAAAGTGGAAGTTGTTGTCCCTGAAGAATACCTCGGCGATGTGATGGGCCAGCTCAATGGTCGCCGTGGCCTGATCCAGGGCATGGATGTACGTCCCGGCAACGCCCAGTCCATTCGAGCCATGGTTCCCCTGGCTGAAATGTTCGGGTACGCCACCCAGCTCCGTTCCGCAACACAGGGACGTGGTGTGTTCAGTATGGAATTCGACCACTACGCGCCGGTTGCCAAGTCGGTGGCTGATGAATTACTAAAAGCGTAATTGTTTTCTACTCAAGGAGTTTCATTATGGCGAAGGAAAAATTTGACCGAAGCAAACCGCATCTGAACGTGGGGACGATGG
>DAOQBX010000245.1:0-3661 GCA_035340155.1 Anaerolineales bacterium
GGCAAAGTCGTCAAGAAAAATTTCACCGTCAAGCGGGATGAAGGTCCACGTGGCGACTCGACCATTGAAGGACTCGCCAAACTCAAGCCTGCTTTCAAAGAAGGCGGTTTTGTCACCGCTGGAAATTCCTCTCAAATGTCGGATGGCGCTTCGGCGGTCATGGTCATGTCCGAAGAGAAGGCGGCGTCACTGGGACTCAAACCTTTGGCACGCTTCGTTGCCTTCGCCGCGGGTGGGGTCGCCCCCGAGTTGATGGGCATCGGTCCCGTAGCCGCCATCCCCAAAGTCCTAAAGACAGCGGGACTGTCCATGAACGATATTGACCTCTTTGAGTTGAACGAAGCCTTCGCGGCTCAATCCCTCGCCGTGATGCAGACTCTAGAAATGGACCCGGAGAAGGTCAACGTGAACGGCGGCGCGATCGCCCTCGGACATCCGCTCGGCTGCACTGGCTCCAAACTCACCACCCAACTCCTCTACGAAATGGGACGCCGCAAGTCCAAGTATGGTATGGTCACCATGTGCATCGGCGGCGGCATGGGTGCGGCAGCGATCTTTGAAAACCTTCAATAATTACCAATCTCCAATTACTAATTACCGTAATTAGTAATTGGTAATTTTCTAATCACAAAAAGGAAACCTAAAAATGGCTCTCACAATCGAAACCCTCATGTCCAAAATGCCCGGCGCGTTCATTCCCGAAAAAGCGGCAGGGCTGGATGCTGTCATTCAGTTCAAGTTCACCGGCGCGGAACCCGGCGAATGGTACGCGGTTATCAAGGATGGTGCAGTGCTTGTTGAGAAAGGCGCGCACGCTTCTCCCAAGATGACCCTCACCGCCGACTCCGGCGATTATGTCAAGATCTTCACCGGCGAGTTGGATGGAATGCAAGCCTTTATGCAGGGCAAACTCAAACTGGCAGGGGACCTGAACCTGGCCATGAAACTGACCCAGATGTTCAAACTCAATTAACGCTGGAAAATCCGGAGGTTGTGTAAAACCTCCGGATTTTTTGTTTGTTAATACAAGGGGGGCGATTAGAATTTTGGTAGAATTACGATTATCTTTTCATAGGAGAAAAATCGTGGATTTTAGTTGGGTCTCAAATCCTGAATCTTGGATCGCTCTGATCACTTTGATCGTACTGGAGTTGGTGCTTGGGGTGGACAATATTATTTTTATTTCCATCCTCTCTGGCAAATTGCCAAAGGAAGATCAACCCCGCGCGCGTACAACGGGTATTTCCTTGGCGGTGATCACTCGTATCCTGTTGCTGCTCTCCCTTTCGTGGATCATCAGCCTGGAAGAACCCCTTTTTGGATTGTTTGGATTCGAATTTTCAGGACACAACCTGATCTTGTTGCTGGGCGGTTTGTTTCTGCTTTACAAGAGCACTTCTGAAATTCACGACAAACTCGAAGGCAAGGAAGGCCACGCTTCCGCCAAAGTGGTGGCAAACTTCTGGAGCGTCATCGTTCAGATCATGCTGCTGGATATCGTCTTCTCCCTGGATTCCGTCATTACCGCAGTTGGCATGGCCAGTGAAATCATGATCATGATCATTGCGGTCGTGATCGCAGCCGGGGTGATGATCTTCACTTCGGGTCCCATTGGTGATTTTGTGGAACGCCACCCCACAGTTAAGATGCTCGCTCTTAGTTTCCTCCTGATGATCGGTTTCACATTGGTGGCCGAGGGCTTTGGATATCACATCCCCAAGGGCTACGTTTACTTCGCCATGGGCTTCTCGATCTTTGTAGAGATGATCAACCTGCGCATGCGGGACCATCAAGTAAAGCCTGTCAATTTACGTGACCCATACAAGGAAAACAAAATGGCAATGCAGCCTGTGGCTGCCGCTGTTCCTGCTTTGAGTTCAAAGCCAAAGAAGTCATCAAATGTGACCTCGAAGACAAAGCGCAAAAAGAAATAACGATGGAAATAAAAAAGCGGACTCAACTGAGTCCGCTTTTTTATACTTTGTGAACGCCGAGGCTGCCCGGCTGGGTAATGAGACTCTTCGTTTTAAACCCCCGTTCTTCAAACACGCTTCGAATCTCCGCCCGGGCTTGATCTGCTGCTTCAGGCTTGACGAAGGCAATGATGGATGGCCCCGCTCCCGAGAGAGCCGCTGCACCAAACTGGCATGCAACTTTGTATGCGGCAGATCCGCCGGAGATATGCCGCAGGCGATAAGGCTGATGGATACGGTCCTCCATCGTTTTTTGCAACAGGTCCAGGTCGCCGTTGCGAAGCGCATCCACCACCAGGGTCGCGCGCCCGATATTGTAGATTGCATCCGCCCGCGAAACGGATTTTGGAAGCACAGCCCGCGCCAGTTTGGTCGGCCAATCCACCAGCGGCTTGACAATGACCAGAGTCAGCGGCGGAACTTCGTAGCGTTTCGTCAGGATCTCATCCTTGGTAGTCACCGAAACAACCAGTCCGCCCAGAAGCGCAGGAGCCACATTATCGGGATGACCCTCCATTTCTGTTGCGATCTTTAACAGGTCGCATATTTCAAGCGGATGCCCCAATATTTCATTTGCGCCGAATAGTCCGCCCACAATGGCGGCCGCGCTCGAACCCAGGCCGCTACTGACCAGGATCTGGTTCTTGGAGCGGATATCGACCCCGCGCACGGGCTTGTCACAAACTTCGTGCAGGATAGTGTACGCTTTGGTCAATAAATTTTTAGCGCCTTTGTTGAACTTGTCCTCGCCTTCGCCGGTGACATGATATGTGATCCTTTCGGCAGGCTCGAAGGTGATCTCGTTCCAGACATCGAGCGCAAGACCCATGCAATCGAAGCCGGGGCCTAAATTTGCGGAGGTGGCGGGGACTCTGATTTTTATCATGGCGGACATTATACCCAGCGCAGACGCAAAATCGCATTGGATAGGTATAATCAGCGCATCTTATTGGGCGGGTGCACACCGCTCTCTCATTGGAGTTGACATGACCTATCAGGGCCTGATCCATCGCTACAGGCAGTATCTCGACCTGCCCGCCCATACCCAGACTATTTCGCTGCTTGAAGGCAATACCCCGTTGATTCCCATGCCCCGCCTTGGCCGGGAATTTGGCTGCGAATTATTCATAAAGTTCGAAGGGTTGAACCCGACCGGTTCGTTCAAAGATCGCGGCATGACGGCCGCCATCAGCGAGGCCGTGGGACGAGGTGCGAAGACTGTGATCTGCGCCTCAACCGGGAACACCGCTGCCTCTGCCGCTGCCTACGCCGCCCGGGCCGGGTTGCGCTCCATTGTTCTGATTCCTGAGGGAAAGGTGGCGGTTGGGAAACTTGCCGGAGCCATTGCCTACGGCGCAGAAGTGATCCAAATTCAAGGGTCGTTCGATGATGCGTTGACCCTGGTGGTGGAGATCACCCAGAAGACGCCCATTGCATTGGTGAACTCCATCAACCCATTTCGCATCGAGGGACAGAAGACCTCGCCGTTCGAGATCTGCGACGTGCTCGGGTCTGCGCCAGATTGGCTGTGCCTGCCGGTGGGTAATGCAGGGAATATCACTTCATATTGGGCGGGATTTAAACAATATCAAAAAGGTCTCCCGCAGGTGCTGGGCGTGCAGGCGGAAGGCGCGGCCCCGTTAGTGTTGGGACATCCCGTTGAAAAACCAGAGACGATTGCCACCGCT
>DAOQBX010000246.1:0-3654 GCA_035340155.1 Anaerolineales bacterium
TATCTGGCGGTCATTAATATGCAGTTCATCAATAACATTGCCTATCCAGGAGATTTCCTCGGGCGGTCTGTCAGCATTGCCGTTTTCCTTTTTATCTTCGCTGGGCTGTGGAAGACCACTTTTTTCGTTGCTGGAACAGGCACCCTCAATGGGTTGACCTTTGCAAACATGCTCTGGTACCTGATGATGGCTGAAACCATTGAGTTGGGCCGTCCGCGCATCAACCGCGTCATTTCAGAACAGGTCAAGAACGGAGAAGTGGCCTACATCTTGAGCAAGCCGTACAACTTCATTCTTTATCATTTCTCCTTCGGTCTGGGCGATAGCCTCATGCGTATCGTGATGAACATTGTTGTCGGGATGCTGGTCACGTGGCTGCTGGCCGGCCCCCCGCCTGCGCCATCAGGCTGGGTCATGGCGTTGATCGCGATGATCGGCGCATGGATCCTGCACTTCTGCCTGATGACCCTGATCGGGCTGGCGGCCTTTCTGGTGGAAGAGACCAACTCCTTCGAACTGGTCTATCAAAAAATGGTCTTCGTCCTCGGCGGCATGATGCTGCCGCTCGACCTCTTCCCTGATTGGCTGCAACGCATCACACGCCTGCTGCCCTTCCCCTACATGATGTACGCCCCCGCGCGCCTCTTCGTCAAGCCAGACCTGACCCTGTTCTGGCAGATGCTGGCGGGACAATGGATCTGGGTGGCGGTTTTGGTGCTTGCTGTAACCCTGGCCTATCGCGGGAGCGAAAAAGTATTGACGGTCAACGGCGGTTAACCATGAAAAATATTAAATTCCTCCTCGCGCTTTGGAAGGCCAACCTACAGGCCGCCATGGAATTTCGTTCCGCCTTTCTGACCCAGATCGTGTTCATGATCATCAACAATGGCGCCTACTTCATGTTCTGGTTCCTGTATTTCGACAAGTTCAAGGAAGTGCGCGGCTGGACCCTCAACGATATGATGCTGTTGTACGGAATCGCAGCCACCGCCTGGGGAATGGCAGCCTACTTTTTCGGTCACTTCACCACGCTGGGCGAGGTCATCACGCAGGGGCGGCTGGACTATTATCTTTCGCTGCCCAAGCCGGTCTTATTGCATGTGCTGGCCTCCAAAAGCATCGGCAGCGGCATGGGCGACGTTCTATACGGCATCGCCAGTTATTTGCTTTCGGGCTATCTCACCTGGGACGGATTCCTGCGTTACCTGCTCAGCGTGCTGGCAGGTATATGCATCTTTATCTCATTCCTCACCATCATTCAATCGCTCTCGTTCTGGCTGGGGAACACGGTCGCGCTGAGTCAGATCGCCTTGAGCGCCATGCTGACCTTCTCGTTATATCCCAGCGTGTTGTTCGACACCACTACCAAATTCATTTTGCTGACCATCATCCCCGCGGCACTGGTGGGAACGGTGCCCGCCGAATTCGTGCGCTCTTTCAGTTGGCAAAGCCTGCTGCAAGTGACCGCAGCATCCGTGGTCTTTCTCATCCTTGCTGTGACCATCTTTCACTCGGGGTTGCGGCGCTATGAGTCTGGCAGCGCGATACAGGTGGAAGTTTAATTTTTGGGCTGCAACAGATCCCATTTATTGCCATACAGATCCACAAAAACGGCCACCGTGCCGTAGACCTCATTTCGCGGCTCCTCCAGGAATTGGACGCCGCGGCTTTTCATCCCTTCATGATCACGCCGGAAATCATCTGTGTGAAGAAATAGAAAAACACGGCCGCCGGTCTGGTTTCCGATTGCGCGTTCCTGCTCAGGGTCGTCGGCCTTGGCAAGAAGCAGTGCAAATCTGCCATTACCACGCGGAGAGATCCGCACCCAACGTTTCCCCTCTCCCAACGGCGTATCTTCAAACAATTCAAATTGCAACTGGTCTACAAAAAAGGCAATGGCCTCGTCATAATCGCAGACCACATAGGTGGCATAGGCAATGGTCTGGCTCATAGAATACCTTTCAGGGGAATCAAATCTGAGGGTCACGCATCCGCTTCGGGCTGGGAAGGAAGCGGGCTGCGAGCGTGGACAAGGCTGTTTAGCAAAAAGAGTCCCAGGGTGCTGGTCAGGCCAATGACCAACCCTCCGACCCAAATGGCACGCGGGGATATATTGTCGTTGAGGTAACCGCCGATCAGCGGCGCCAGCGTGCGCGCTGCGCCCCAGCCGAACCAGTACAGGCTCATATAACGACCTCTAAGATCAGCGGGCGCAATATCTGCCACGTATTTGCTGGCCGTTGGCACGATGGTCAGTTCGCCGAAGGTCAGGATGACCATGCTCAACCAAAACCCGGAAAAGCCTGTCATCAGCGCCACGCTGCCCACACCGATGGCATAAATGAACATGCCTGCGCCCACAACGGGCAGAGTGTCATACTTGCGTGTGACGTTCGTGACGGCATACTGAATGAAAACACACATCGCAGCGTTCGTGGTGGGGATCCAACCATAAAGCGCCTCGGGCACGCCAAAGTTGGTCTTGGCATATACCGGCATCAGGATCCACAAAATGGATGGCGCGATCAGACCCAGCCCGACAAGCGCGACAAAGGCCATGTAGCGCTTGTCTTTGAAGACGCGACCATAGCCATCGGGCTGCGCCGCTTCATCCTCCGCCGAAACCGGATCGGCTAAAGCGGAAATAGATTCTTCGTTGATGGCTTTCCCAAGAGTCTCATGCGCGAACAAAAACCAGATCACGCTATATATCAAAAACCCAGCCGATGCTCCGTAGAAGGCCAGGTTGTAGGATGTAGACGCAAGGAAGCCGCCAATGGCCGGGCCGATGCCAAATGCGGCATTGTTGGCAATGCGGTTGATGGCGTAAGCATCGGTACGCTGCGCGGAGGGGATCATATCCGCCAGCATGGCATCCGCGCCCACTTGATAAAGCGGATTGGATAAACCGACCAGCCCCATCAGTAGCGCGAATTGCACATACGTCTCGGCTTGCACAAGGAAAAAATAAGCCACAGCGATCATCGCAAGGCTGACGACCATCACCGCCTTGCGGCCGATACGGTCGGCCAACGTCCCGGCCAGGAAGGAAGCAAACAGTCCCACCCCGGCATTGATGGAGATGAGCGAGGCCACGGCGCTGAGGGGCAGTCCCAATTTGCCGCCTGCATAGATCAGCATGAAGGGCCAGATCATGCTGCCACCTGCCGTACTGATGACAATGCCAAGGATCATCAACCAGAACTGGCGCGGGTAGCGGTTGTAGAGGAGTTTGAAGTTCACAAGATTTTCCGGTTTATTTCCAAACGAAAACAGATCATCCCAAATCTGGCTGGTCTTTGAGCGTGAAGCCTTCGGATTTGAAGTACATCTTGAAGTTCAGAGAGGCAGCAACCTTTTGCGAACCGGTGTTTACCACATTATGACGGTACTGCGCAATATATCCATTCTGATGAGACCAATTGCACAATGCGCCTACCACTGCCCGGCCAAGTCCCTGCTTGCGGAAGCCAGGGTGGGCCAATACGCCGATATCCATAAAGCCGGTGCGCTCGTATCCGCTGGCAGCGGCGACCAGTTCCCGGTCGTGGAAACAGCCGAAGACAGCCTGATGCGTCACTTCCACATAGCCTTCATCCACATCCTCGGTCGTGTTGGCCGTGTGCAGCGCAGACATGAGGTCTGCATCCGCTT
>DAOQBX010000247.1:0-3652 GCA_035340155.1 Anaerolineales bacterium
TTTATCCTGTGAGGGAAGGTATGGCATCTGCGGTCCATCCACTCCCAAAAATTCAGCCAGCGCGGCACGCATCGCCGTGCGGTCATCCCAAAGATATTCAGTCTTTCCAAAACACATGGACTGTTCGTGGCCCTTGCCGCAGGACAGCACGATGTCGCCTTCACGCGCCAGGCGCAGCGCGAACTTGATGGCTTCGCCGCGGTCCGGCACGCGCCAGAATGTCTCCCCTTCGCGTCCGCCTCTGGACTTTGCGCCTGTTGACATTTCCTCGAGAATTCCCTCCAACGATTCGGTGCGTGGATCTTCGGCGGTCAACACGGTCAGGTCAGCCAACTCGGCAGAGGTCTCCGCCATCATGCGGCGCTTCTCTTTATCCCTCAAACCCGCCGAACCGAAGACAACGATCACGCGCTTATCGGTCATCGTCCGTCCGGCCTCGAGCGAGACCTTGAGAGCGTTCGGGGTGTGGGCAAAATCCACTATGGCGGTGAAGTTCTGGCCCAGGTCGATGCGCTCCATACGGCCGGGGATTCCATCAAGCGAGGCGATCCCCTGCGCCGCCACATCGGGGTCGATCCCCAATCCGCGAACTGTGGCAGTCAATGCGGCCAGGCAGTTCGAGATGTTGTATGCCCCGACCAGTTTGCTGGACGCGGTCACGCGAAAATCCCTGGAGACTGCAGTGAACTGAATCCCCGCCGGGCTGAACTCCACGTTCATGCCGCGCACCTCAGACCCCTCCTCAAGCCCGTAGTTGATCTTGTTCGTCTTGATGAAGCCGTTCAGGAAGTCAAAGGATTTTTTGTCGTCAAAATTGATGACGGCCAGGCGCGGATTACCCTGCGGTTTGACTCTCGTCCACTCGAGGCTGTTGAACAGGCGGGCTTTGGCGGCGCGATAATTTTCGTAGCCACCATGTTCGTCCATGTGCTCGTGCGTGATATTGGTCACCACGGCGATGTCGAACTCGCAGGCATCCACCCGATGCTGGGACCAGCCGTGGGAGGTCGTCTCCAGCACAACGTGAGTCAGACCCGCAGCCACCATTTTGGCGAGGTAGTGTTGGACGTCATGCGCATCCGGCGTGGTGACATGGAAGCCCGTATCCAGCACTTCACTGCCAATGACAGCATTGACCGTGGAGATCATCCCGGCCTTGATACCGGCTGCGACAAGGATCTTGTAGATCAGGTTGCTGGTGGTGGTCTTGCCATCTGTGCCGGTCACACCGATGACAGTGAGTTTGCGGGCAGGGAAACCGTAAAAGGCGGCAGCCAGCCAGGTGAGCGCCTGGCGTGTATCTTCGAGTTGAATATACGGGACGGAGAAGCTGCCCAGTTCCCTATCCCCCACCACGGCCACAGCGCCGTTATCGATGGCTTTTTGAATATAGTTATGGCCGTCCGCATCGCGACCGCGCCGGGCGATGAACAGGTCTCCCGGTTTGGTGGCGCGGTTGTCAATGGCAATGCCGTTGACTTCCAAATCAGGCAGGCTTGGATGCGCGAACGGAAAGTCGATGAACAGGTCCCTCAATTTCATATTGGTTGTGCTCCGTGATGTCATTGAAACAAAAAAGGGTTTTGGTATTGTACCAAAACCCTTTTCGTATTCCTTGAGGTCTTACTTCAGCGCGGAGCGCAGGCCTTCGAGTTTCCCGGCAACAGAGCCGTCGAGCACTTTGTCGCCAACTTTGATGACCAGGCCACCAAGAATGGAGGGATCCACCTTGAAGGAAACTTCCTTGGCGGAAACGCTCTTCTTGACCGAGTCCTGTTCGGCGCTGGTAAGCGGGAGGGCGCTGGTGACTTCAGCGGCATCACCGCCAAGCCCATCTGCCACAACCACCTTGCCACCCTTCACACCGGAGAAGAACTCATCAATGAGGGCGTGCTGCTTCTTCTCGTCGAGGGCTTCGCCAACCAGTTTGTTAGCCGCGGCGATGGCGAGGGCCGCCACCTGACCGCGCAGGTCACCGAGGATGCGGTTGCGTTCGACTTCGGCTTCGGCCATGGCAGCTTCACGGGCCTTGGCGGCTTCGGCTTCAGCAGCAGCACGAACGTCCTTGCCAGCAGATTCGGCGCGTTCGGTGGCTTCACGGACAACCTTGCCCGCTTCCGCCTGCGCTTCAGAAACGATGCGCGCGGCTTCCTTTTCGGCGTTGGCGCGGGCATCCGCAGCGACACGGGCGTCTTCCAGGCCCTGGGCGATCTTCTTCTTGCGGGTCTCCATCATATCCAGCATGGGCTTGTAGACCCAGGCGTTCAGCGTGAGGAACACGATGGTGAACGCGATCAACTGAATGATGAGCAGACCGAGATTGATACCTAATGCTTCCATGTTTCAAAGCTCCTTATTGGATTACACGACTTTGAAGAGCATGAGGAACGCGATGACCAGACAGTAAATAGCGATGGATTCGGAGAACGCCACGCCAAGGATCATGTTGGTCAACAAGTTACCGTAGGTGTCGGGGTTGCGGGCCATACCACCAAGAGCACCCTGCACGCTCAAACCGATACCCACACCGGCGCCGGCTGCGCCGATCATCGCCAAACCTGCGCCAACAAAGCGCATCGCATCGAGAATATTACCTTCCATGTTTCATGTCTCCTTAGGTTTATCCTAGTTATTGATGAATAATTTCCAAATTACTTTTAATGTTCCGCGTGCTCTTCGTCACCGTGGCCCTGTGTCGCCATTGCCATGAACACCATGGTCAACATACCGAACACGAACGCCTGGATCAAGCCCACGAACAATTCGAACATCATGATCATCGCCGACAAAATGCTGACATTGCCGAGCAACGAAGCGACCACCGCCACCAACACCACGCCTGCGAACATGTTACCGAAGAGACGGAAGGTGAAGGAAAGGATCTTCGCAAATTCAGAGATGACCTCCAGCAGGCCCACCAGGAAGTCCATTGCGCCGAAGAACGGCACTTTGAACATGCGCTTGGTATTGAAGAACTTGCTGAAATAGCCGATACCCTGCGAGCGCACACCGATCACCTGGATCATCACAAAGGAGATGACCGCCAAGGTAAGGGTGAAGTTCAAGTCCACTGAAATACCGCGGAAGAACGGCGCAAGAATGTATTCCCCTTCTCCGGGAAGGATCCTCGCCCAACCACCGCCCATTTCAGCAATGGCATGACCTTCGCCATGAGCATGGTGAATCACACCAATGGACTCAAAGCCGGGGATCAACTTGAGCAGGTTCGCGAACAGCACATAGATCATGATGGTCGCAAACCACGGGAAGATGGCCTTGGCCCATTTGGCTCCCGCCGAGCTCTCGGTCAGGTTATAGAGCATCTCAAGGATGGCTTCCATCGCATTGCCAATGCCGGTTGGAACCAGATCGGTTTTTGCGCTCTTGGTAAGAGAACGACCCGCTGCGATAGCGAGGGGAAGAATTACAAAGAACACAGTGACAAAAAGTGTCGGGAGTGTGTTCACAAGATATAACGGTTGCCCAAAGAAATTCTCAATGAGAGGTTCCTCGGTCAATTTTTCGGCAGCCACTGTAATTTCAGGCCGGACAGGGGCGTACATGCCCGCGAGAATCCAACCTGCAATCATCAAGACTAGAACAATCCAGCGCCGCCAGGGGGTACGTTTTTGGGTTTCCAAGCCCCGCCTCC
>DAOQBX010000248.1:0-3627 GCA_035340155.1 Anaerolineales bacterium
TGAAGCAGGCAAGGTCAACGGAGCGCGAATCCCGTTATACTAGGCGGAATGTTCAGCCAGTACATCCAAACCAATCATATAGAACTGCATAAAATGACCGACGTACCCGAAAATGGGTCGCCGGTCATTTTATTGCGTTGAGGTAACCCATGCCGATCCTTGCGCTTTTTCTGTTGTTCTTTTCCGCCTCCATGCACGCCATATGGAACTTCCTGCTCAAGAGCGCGGAGGAGAAATACGTGGCAATGGGCTGGCAGACGATCCTGAGTGGCATCCTCGCGCTGGGGGTGATGTTCTACTCCGGCCTGCCACCCAAGGAACTGTGGCCGTTCGCGTTCGTCAGCATGCTGCTGGAGGCGGTCTACTTCATCCTGTTGTGCATCGCCTACAGCGACCACGATTTTTCGCTGGTCTATCCCATTGCACGCGGCGCGGCGCCCGCCCTGCTGGTGGTATGGACGGCGATCTTCCTGCATGAAGAACTGACAGTCGGCGGGTACATTGGCCTGGCTATGATCACCATCGGCATGATGGTCATCGGCGCAACCGCGCTGCTGCAAAGCAAAGGCGAGAAGGTCCACCTAAAGGGCATCCTGACCGCATTGGCTGTGGCGCTGATCATCTCGCTCTACACCTTCATTGATGGAAAAGCCGTCCGAAGCGGGCCCGCCCTGCCTTATGGACTTTCGATGTTCGTGATGTTGCCGTTCGTCACCACACCCTACATCACCTACCATTATGGCTGGGATTCGTTCGCCCGCATGTGGAAGAAGAATCGCAATTATCTTTTGATCGGCGGGGTGCTGGGATTAATCGCCTACATGCTGGCGCTGTTTGCCTACACCTTTGCGCCGCTCAGTTATTCAGGCGCGATCCGCGAGGTCAGTGCGGTGATCGGCGCCTTCCTCGGCTGGCGTTTCCTCAAGGAAAAGATGGGCGGGGTGCGGGTGATCGGCTCCGCGATCGTATTCATCGGTGTCATGACCATCGCGATATTTGGATAAAGGAACAAAACCATGGCCGAACAAGTTTTTCCCGAACCGACGGTGGGCGTGTTCATTTTCAATAACAGCGGCGAGATGCTCCTGCTTCAGAGTCATAAGTGGCCGGGCAAGTACGTTGTCCCCGGCGGGCATGTGGAGCTGGGTGAGCGTCTGGAAGAAGCCGCGATCCGCGAAGCAAAGGAGGAGACCGGGCTGGACATCTACGACCTGAAGTTCATTATGTTCCAGCAGTTCATCCACGACCCGGCTTTCTGGAAACGGCGTCATTTCATCTTTTTTGACTATGCCTGTAAGACCGATTCGCTCGCGGTGAAGTTAAATGACGAAGCACAGGATCACATCTGGGTCCGGCCTGAAGCGGCTCTTCATCTGCCGCTCGATACCTATACCCGCGCCTCCATCGAGCGCATCCTTGCGGGAAGGATGTCATAAATTTCATCCTGTTTACAGTTACAAAAAACAGTTGCATCCCGGTTTGAAAGTGGGTAAGATTGGAATGCCATGAAGCAAATCCTGGCGTTACGTTTTTCCGGCATCCTCTTGCCTTAGGTCAGCCAGCCTGACAGGTACCAGCATACCTGTCAGGCTTTTTTTATCATACCTGCAGGGTATATTTCACTTCAAGGAGAAAAAATGCAAACACCCTGGGAATATCGGTTCGCGCACCGCACGCAAAAAATGGGAAGTTCGGTCATCCGGGAACTGTTGAAGTTCACCGAACAGCCGGACATCATTTCCTTTGCAGGCGGCCTGCCCGCGCCGGATGTGTTTCCATTGAAGGAATTTCAAGAAGCCTGCAACCGTGTCCTGACAGAGCACGGTGCACAGGCGCTGCAATACAGCACCACCGAAGGCTACCGACCCTTGCGTGAAATGATCGCAAGGCACACCACACGTTACAGTGTGGACCTGACGCCGGAGAACATCATGATCACCTCCGGCTCGCAACAGGCGCTGGATTTTCTTGGCCGCCTGTTCATCAACCGCGGCGATTACATCGTGGTGGAATCACCCACTTATCTCGGCGCGCTGCAAGCCTGGAACGCCTACGGGGCACAGTACATCCCGGTGCGGGCGGACGAGAATGGCATGATCGTGGATGAACTGGAGGCAGCGCTTCGCATTGGACCGAAATTCATCTACGTGCTCCCAAACTTTCAGAACCCCTCAGGCTCGACCCTCAGCCTCGAGCGCCGCAAACGGCTGGTGGCGCTCGCCGACCAGTACGGTGTGCCGATCATCGAGGACGATCCTTATGGCCAGCTGCGTTTTGACGGCGAGCACATCCCCTCTGTGGTGACTCTGGACAGTCAGTACCGCAACGAAGACAGCGGGGAATACACAGGCAATGTCATTTACCTGAGCACCTTCTCCAAGCTGCTTGCGCCCGGCCTGCGTCTGGCCTGGGTGGTGGCCCCCCCGAACGTCATCAAGAAGCTGGTCATGACCAAGCAGGCCGCTGACCTGCATACCTCTTCGTTCAATCAGCAGGTGGCCTACGAGGTTGCCAAAGGCGGTTTCCTCGACGAACACGTCAAGATCATCCGCGCCACGTACAAGGAGCGCCGCGATGTCATGCTTGAGATGATGGACGAAATGTTCCCACCCGAAATGCGCTGGACCCGTCCCTCAGGCGGCATGTTCCTATGGGGCATGATGCCCGAGGGTGTGGATGCAGCCGAGGTCCTGAAGATCGCCATCGAACGCAAGGTGGCATTCGTGCCGGGCGCAGCGTTCCACCCCAACGGCGGCGGCGCGAACACCATGCGCCTCAACTTTTCCTTCTCCTCGCCCGATATGATCCGCGAAGGCATCACAAGGCTTGGTACCACCCTGAAGGAAGTTTTCAACAAGAACGGATTTCATAAAGAATAAAGTACGTTAAACAAAACACAATACGAAAAAGAGACTTGCTTAGCGCAAGTCTCTTTTTCATCCACGGCTTATCGTTTATTCTTCCACATACGGCACATAATCCGCGCGGGCAATCCCCTGTTTGATGGCCGTTTCTGCAACGACACGCGCCACGGCGTGATGAACCTTTTTATCGAGCGGGTTTGGCACCAGTTCACCTGGCGGGGTCATTTTCGCAATGGTCTCGGCGGCCGCCACCAGCATTTCATGTGTGATGTTCGAGGCATTTGCATCCACCGCGCCGCGGAAGATACCGGGGAAGCCCAACACATTGTTCACCGACTTGCCATCCGCAGCAAAAGCCGCGCCACGTTCCATGGCTACATCCGGGTCGATCTCCGCATTCGGATTCGAAAGCGCAAGAATGATCTGTCCCTTGCGCACCATCTCCGGTTTGATCAGGTTCGGCGCGCCGGTGGTTGCCACCACAATATCACATTGCGCCATGATGTCCTTCAAGTTGGATTTGACCCCGCCCGCCCTTTCAAAACGATCCATTGCCTCGGGACTCAAATCCGCCCCGTGGACCGGGTTCCCGGTCAGGCGCATCATCATCTGACCGATGGCATGACCGGCTGCCCCAAGCCCGATCTGCCCGATAACCGCCTTCTTCATATCCATGCCGGTTTCGCGTGTGGCAACCATCAGCGCCGCAGTCGATACAACTGCCGTGCCGTGCTGATCGTCATGTAATACGGGAATATCCAGC
>DAOQBX010000249.1:0-3624 GCA_035340155.1 Anaerolineales bacterium
GACCTGCGTGGGGATTTCAAAGCCGATGCCACTCTGAACCTTGATTCTCCCCTCTGCCTGCGCGTGGACAATACGGTCTCAGCCCTGCAACAGATTGCGCGGTTCTGGCGACGTAGATTGAAGAACTTGCGTGTGATCGGTATTACCGGCAGCGTGGGAAAATCCACCACCAAGGAAATGGTGGCCGAAGTGCTTGGCACACGCTACCGCACCTTGAAGAGTCCCGGCAATTTGAACAACGAGATCGGCCTGCCGCTTACGATCCTGCGACTCAGTTCCGGTTACGAACGCGCCGTGCTAGAGATGGGATTTTACATTCCCGGCGAAATCCAATTTCTGTGTGATATCGCCCAGCCGCAAATTGGTGTTGTTTCAAATGTGGGTACCGTCCATGCCGAGCGCGCTGGTTCACAGGAAGCCATCTTTCGCGGAAAAAGCGAACTGCCCCAATCGCTCCCACAGGATGGAGTGGCCATCCTTAACTTTGACGATCCCTGGGTTCGCAAGATGGAAGAGAAGACCAAAGCGCGTGTCTTTTTCTATGGCCTTTCTCCCGAAGCCGACCTGTGGGCCGACCGTATTGAGGGGCTTGGGCTTGACGGTATCCGTTTCCGCCTGCATTACAAAGGTGAAACCCTGCACACCCGCATCCCGATGATCGGTCGTCACTCTGTGCATACAGCCTTGCGCGCTGCTTCTGTGGGGTTGGCTGAAGGGCTCACCTGGCAGGAGATCTTCGAAGGCCTGGCACATGGACATGCCCAGTTGCGGCTTGTTGCCGTACGTAGCAGCATCGGTGCCTTGATCCTCGACGATACCTACAATGCTTCGCCCGAGTCCATGCTGGCTGCTCTGAATCTTTTGGACGAACTCGATGGCCGCAAGATCGCCGTATTAGGTGATATGCTTGAGCTGGGTCCGTATGAACGCCAGGGACATGAAATGGTGGGAATCCGCGCTGCGCAAGTGGCGAAGATCCTCATCACTCTTGGCACACGCGGACATATGATCGCCGATGCTGCTCGCCGCGCCGGGATGAAGCCCTCGTCCATTTTCGAGTTCGAGGAGATCGCCCCCGTGGTAGACTGGCTGCAGAATCATTTAACTTCTACCGATGCTGTTCTGGTCAAAGGGTCTCATGGATTAAAAATGGACCGCATCACAGCTGCCTTGGAGGTACGTTCGTGAGAGATATTGCGCTTTCCCTAAGCCTTGCGGGGTTGGCTTTCATTATGACCGCCATTTGGGGAAATCCGTTGTTGCGCATTCTGCGTTACTTTAAACTCGGAAAGATCATACGCATCGAGTTGCCGGAGGGGCATCGTATGAAAATGGGTACGCCCACCATGGGCGGCCTGATGTTTATCATGCCGGTTCTGCTCCTGAGCGTTTTGTTGAATGCCGTTGCGTTGATCGGTGTGACCGCCAGCGGCATTGGACGCTCTGTGCTTTTGCCGATGGTTGTCATGGTCGGTTTTGCCGTTCTCGGCGCAGTGGACGATTGGGAAGGCATTCATGGCAAGCGCAAAGGGGATGGAATGCGCGCCCGCACTAAATTTGCATTTCAAGTCCTGTTGGCCTTGGCGACGGCTTATATTCTGAAATATGTCATTGACGCGCCTGACCTGTACCTGCCCGGCTATTTCTTTGAGATCCAGATCGGTTGGATCTATGTGCCCATCGCAGCTTTTATTATTGTGGCCGAGTCCAACGCCGTTAACTTTACAGACGGTCTTGATGGTTTGGCAGGGTTGATCGCAGCGACGGCCATTGCCGCCTTTGGCGGTATAGCCTTGATCCAGGAGCAAACCTATCTTGCGCGTTTTTGTTTCATTCTCGTCGGCGCCTTGTTCGGCTTCCTGTGGTTTAACGTCCACCCGGCACAACTGATCATGGGTGATACGGGTTCAATGGCACTGGGTTCTGTGCTGGCTGTGATCGCCCTGATGACCGGACAGTGGCCCATGTTGCTGGTGATCGCCATTATTCCTTTGGCGGAAATGCTCAGCGTTGTGATACAGATCGTGTATTTCCGCATGACAGGCGGGAAGCGCTTTTTCAAATTGACCCCGATCCACCATCACTTTGAATTGCTTGGTTGGAGCGAAACCCAGATCGTGCAGCGTTTTTGGCTCATTGGCCTGATGGCCGCGCTGGTTGGAATAGGATTATCGCAGGTTTAATATTTCATGAGCGATTGGACAGGTAAACACGTTCTAATTCTGGGTGCCGCCCGTCAGGGGCTGGCCCTTGCACGCTGGCTTTCACGCCATGGAGCCCGTGTGACTTTGAACGATTCACGCCGAGAAGAAGAACTTGCTGCGGTAAAAACATCCCTGGCGGATACGAACGTGGCATGGGTGCTGGGCGGGCATCCGTTGGAATTGCTTGACCATGTCGATGTACTCTGTCCTTCTGGCGGCGTACCGTTGACCCTGGCCATTGTGGAAGAGGCCGTCAGGCGCGGTATTCCGCTTTCAAATGATTCGCAGATCTTCATGGAAGCGGTTCCGTGTAAAACGATCGGAATCACCGGTTCGGCCGGTAAAACAACGACCACGACTCTGGTTGGAAATATGGCGCATCTGGCCAAAGGGGATCGCGCTTTTGTAGGCGGCAACATTGGCGACCCGCTCATTAATTACGTGGACGATATGACAGCCGATGACATTGCCGTTTTGGAATTGTCCTCCTTCCAACTGGATCAGATGACCCTTTCTCCGAACGTAGCGGCGATTTTGAACATCACACCGAATCATTTGGACCGGCATGGCACGATGGAAGCCTACACACAGGCCAAGGCGCGCATTCTCGACTTCCAGACCGGGCAAGATACCGCCATTCTCGGCCGCGACGATAAAGGCGCATGGAGTTTGAAGGATCGGGTCAAAGGCAAGTTGATGACCTTCAGCTTGCAAGACCTAGAAGAAGGGTTGAACGGCGCTTATTTCCATCACGATGGGTTATTGAGTCTGCGCGACGGATATGCCTACGTCCCGTTAATTCTGCGCGAGAAAGTCCAACTGCGCGGCGACCATAATATAGCAAATGTACTGGCGGCCTTTACCATAGGCCATGCAGCCGGTTTCAAATTGGATGACATGCTTGAGGCCGTTGAAGAATTCCGCGGAGTACCACACCGCCTGGAGCTTGTCCGTGAACTGCGCGGAGTGCGCTGGTATAACGACTCGATCGCGACCGCGCCGGAACGTGCTGCAGCGGCCGTCCATGCATTTAGTGAGCCGATCGTATTAATGCTCGGCGGGCGCGATAAGAACCTTCCCTGGGGCGATCTTGCCAAACTGATCTGTGAGCGCGTGGACCATGTGGTGGTCTTTGGCGAGGCGGGGGGGATGATTCAGAAAACCGTGGCAGCCGTCGGTGGGGAGCGCAGCGTGGATATGCGTAGCGCGCAGACCCTCAAAGAGGCGGTCACGCTGGCGGCGGAGGTTGCATCCGCTGGGGATGTGATCCTGTTATCGCCGGGCGGTACGAGTTTCGATGAGTTCAAGGATTTTGCCGAGAGAGGAGAATCGTTTAGAAAATGGGTGCAGGAACTTTCGTAAAAGAATCTTTGCCGCAGCGCATGCCGCGTTTTTCGCGCGGGATCGACATGCCGCTGCT
>DAOQBX010000250.1:0-3618 GCA_035340155.1 Anaerolineales bacterium
GGCTGCACTCGATACTGCGCAGGGTACGATCCTATTACACATCTTTCTGGACCGCTGCTCGGTGGAAGTGTTCGCCAACAACGGCCTGACCTGCCTCTCGGACCTTATCTATCCCTCTGCTGAAAGCCTCGGGCTGGAATTTTTCACCACAGGCGGCGGAGTTCACATCCGGTCATTGGATATTTATCGCATGGCCGAAACGAAGACCCATTAAAAACAAGGAGATTGAATGTTCACATCCTCTTTGAAGGTGGCCCTATGAAAAACACCTCCCCCATTTACGGTGCCATTGAAGGCGGCGGCACCAAGTTCGTATGCGCGGTCGGGTCGGGACCCAACAACATCCGCGCCGAAGCGCGCTTTGAAACCACCACACCCGAAGAGACCATGAGCCAGGTGGTGGAGTTCTTCAAACAGCAGGAAGCCAACACCGGGAAACTGGCCGCGATCGGATTCGCCTGCTTCGGTCCGCTCGACCCGAACCCTGACTCTCCCACCTACGGCTATGTTCTCCCAACCCCCAAACCCGGCTGGACGAACGCCAACGTGGTCGGTATGTTACGCAACGCATTTGAGGTCCCGATCGCATTCGACACCGACGTAAACGGCGCGGCGTTGGGCGAGTGGCGCTGGGGCAAGGCCCAGGGACTGAAGACCTTCATCTACCTGACGGTGGGAACGGGTGTTGGCGGCGGTGCGTACGTGGAAGGCAACCTCCTGCACGGCCTGGTCCACCCGGAGATGGGACATATCTTCATCAAGCACGACACAGCCCGAGACCCGTTCGAAGGCGCCTGCCCGTTCCACGGAGATTGCTTCGAAGGGCTGGCTTCGGGTGTCGCCATCGAGAAGCGCTGGGGGCAGCGCGGTGGGACTTTACCCGCCGATCACCCAGCCTGGGACCTCGAAGCAGATTACATCGCGCAGGCTCTCGCGAATTACTCACTGACCCTCTCGCCGCAGCGCATCATCATCGGCGGCGGGGTCGGCTCACTGGAGCACCTGCTGCCTAGGGTCCAGAAGCGGACGCGTGAGATCATCAACGGCTACGTCCAGTCGCCGGTCATTCTGGAAACCATTGAAGCCTATATCGTCAATCCCGGGCTGGGAAACCGCTCGGGCATGCTGGGCGCCATTGCGCTCGCCGAACAATCGCTGAAGAAGAGATCATGATCGACATCCATCACCTCGAAATCGAATCAAGAAAATCATTGACCCGCATCCTACCGCGCGTGGAGCAGGACCTCAAACGTTCCATCGCCAAAGACCCGCAAGGCTGGGCGCAATTCACCGACCGGCTGAGCCGGAACTTCCCGGCGCTGCTGGGCCTGTACGCCGAAGTCTACAGCGACCGCTATGATTTCTTCCATCACCTGGAAGACCTCGTGGCAAGCATGGCGCGCTCGTGGTTCAGCCGCCCGCTGGACCTGCGTGAGCTGGATCGATCCCGCGAACAGGACCCGCAGTGGTTCCAATCCAACCAGATGCTGGGCGGCGTGTGTTATGTGGACCTCTTCGCAAAAAATCTCGATGGCATCCGCAAAAAAATTCCCTACTTCAAGGAACTCGGTCTTACCTACCTGCACCTCATGCCGCTCTTCAAAGCGCCCGAAGGCGAGAATGACGGCGGTTATGCCGTCAGCAGCTACCGCGAGGTGAATCCCTCCCTCGGCACGATGAAGGAACTCTCAACACTTGCGCGTGACTTCCGCCGGGCGGGCATCAGCCTGGTGGTGGACCTGGTCTTCAACCACACCTCGGATGAACATATCTGGGCCCAGCGCGCCAAACAGGGCGATGAAGAATACATGGACTTCTATCGCATCTTCCCCAGCCGCGAACTGCCCAGCCTCTACGAGCGGGACCTGCGCGAGATCTTCCCCGAAGAACACTCCGGCGCCTTCTCGCCCTTCATCATCAACGGCCGGGAGCACTGGGTATGGACCACCTTCCACTCCTATCAATGGGACCTGAACTATGCCAACCCGGCGGTCTTCAACCGCATGGCCGAAGAAATGCTCTTCCTCGCCAACCAGGGCGTGGAAGTATTACGCCTTGATGCCGTGGCCTTCATCTGGAAGCAACTTGGCACCAACTGCGAGAACCTGCCTCAAGCGCACACCCTCATCAAAGCCTTCAACGCCGTGGCGCGCATCGCATCGCCTGCGCTGCTCTTCAAATCCGAAGCCATTGTGCATCCCGACGATGTGGTCAAATACATCTCGCTGGAGGAGTGCCAGGTCTCCTATAACCCGCTGTTGATGGCGCTGCTGTGGAACTCGCTCGCCACCCGCGAGACCCGCTTATTGGGTCAGGCTTTGGCAGCGCGCTTCAAACTTCAGCCCGGCACAGCCTGGGTCAACTATGTCCGTGTGCATGACGATATCGGCTGGACCTTCTCGGATGAAGACGCCGCCCACTTTGGCGTGAACGGGTACGATCACCGCCGCTTCCTCAACGAGTTCTACCGCGGACGTTTCCCCGGCAGTTTTGCGCGCGGACTGCCCTTCCAGGAGAATCCCTCCACCGGCGATTGCCGCATCAGCGGCACCGGCGCGTCGCTGGCGGGACTGGAAAAAGCATTAAACGAAGAAGGCGAACGCGAAGTGGAACTTGCCATCCGTCGCATTCTGCTTATCCACGGTGTCATCCTGGCTGTGGGCGGCATCCCGCTCATCTACCTCGGCGACGAGATCGGCACCCTCAACGACTACACCTATCGCGACGACCCCGCCCACGAACGAGACAGCCGCTGGGTCCATCGCCCGCGCGCCGATTGGGACAAGTACAAGAAGCGCCACAACCTGCACTCGCTCGAAGGACATATCTTCCACGGCTTCCACACGTTGATCGACCTGCGCAAACAGAACACGGTCTTTGCGGGCGGCGACCTGGAAGTCGTGCCCACCGAGAACGACCACATCCTCGGTTTTATGCGCACGCATGCCGGAAAACGCGCCATGGTCTTCGCGAACTTCTCCGAATCTCCACAGACCCTTCCCGCGCGTATCATCGAACAGTATGCGGTCACCGGCCTGAAAAAACTTCACGGCCGCAGCCACATCTCCATCAAGAACGTGCTCACGGTCGAGCCGCTGGATTTTGTCGTCTTCGGATAAACTGTCGCACGCGCAGGAACCGCCCCGTCGTTTGACGGGGCGGTTTTGTTTCCAAAAGCATCCTGTGATACCATTTCCGGGTGAATTTCTCCCCCATCACCCCGGACCTCTTCATCGGGTCCACGCCGCGAAGCGCAGACTATGATCTCCTGCGCAGACTCGGCATCCGGCTTGTCATCAACATGCGCATCGAGCGGAGGCCCTACAGTGACCCGCATCCGACTCCCATGGAGCGGCTCTGGCTCCCCACCTTTGATTCGCCACTGCTGCCGATCCCCATCCACCCGCTGATCCGTGGAGCGCGCGCCGCGCTGGACATCATTCAAAAAGGCGGAAAGGTCTATGCCCACTGCGCGCATGGCATTCATCGCGGTGTGACCATGGGAGCCGCCATCCTCATCGCCCAGGGATATGCGCCCCTGGCCGCCATGGAC
Source organism: Anaerolineales bacterium (assembly GCA_035340155.1). Lineage (GTDB taxonomy): Bacteria > Chloroflexota > Anaerolineae > Anaerolineales > Villigracilaceae > Villigracilis. Next base: position 3,554 of record DAOQBX010000250.1, read on the forward strand.
TTGATCAAGTCCCAACGTCCGCAAGCCGACCCGTATGCGTTCTACATCCGCCCGCGCATTGTGAA
>DAOQBX010000251.1:0-3599 GCA_035340155.1 Anaerolineales bacterium
GATGCGATGCATCAAGGCATCCATCAGGAAGGCCACACGCGGCAGATATCCGATATCTTCTAGCAGGCCCAGCCCCAACAGGAAAGGCAGCAGATACGGCAGGACAATGGCAACACCCGCTGATACGCCCTGCAATACGCCCAGCACCAATTCCGAAAGAAAACTGCCCGCAGTAAAGGGCTTGAGCGCCCCGTTCATGAGATAGTCAAAGAGAACCAGCAGCGGCGGCTCGGTCAACCTGCCAATGCCATAGACTGCCTGAAAGAACAGATACAGCACGAACATCAACGTGGCATATCCCCAAACCGGATGCAGCAAGACATCGTCAAGTCGATCGCGCAGGGTCACACGCCGCTCCCCCTGAGTGACATATTTCTTTACGGTCTCGGCGCTCAAGGTATGCCGGGCATTCGCATCCATTGCCACAGCGGTGAGAGGCAGGGTATTCCTGGTGCCCACCTCCAAAGCCCTGGTAAAGATGCCGCGCACACCGCGTCCTTTGCTTGCCACCAACGGCAAGACCGGGATGCCCAGTTCGCGTGACAGCCCTTCGCCGTCAATGTGCAGGCCGAGGCGCGAGGCTTCATCCATCATGTTCAGGGCCAGGATCACGGGTTTCTTTAACGGGAGTAGTTCAAAGGTCAGTTCGAGCGCAGAAGCAAGATGCGTGGCATCCGCCACGTTGACGATCACATCCACATCGCGCGAATCCAGGTATTTGGCGGCTTCCATCTCAGCCGGGCTGCCAAGTTCGAGCGTATATGCGCCGGGCAGGTCGGTCAGGTCCACTACCTGGCCGGAGACGCGCACCCGGCTTTCGGTGAAAGCAACCGTGGTGCCGCTGAAGTTGCCCGTCTCCGCTTTGTAACCCGCCACCTGGTTGAACAATGTGCTCTTGCCGCAGTTCGGCTGTCCGATCAATGCGATGCGCATTCAGACTCCACCAGCATCTTCGCAGCCACTTCACGTCCCAAGGCTACTTCGCGTCCGTTGACCCTGACCAGCAAGGGTCCGCCCAACGGCGCGGCGCGCAGCACCTGGATACAATCCCCAATGTGTAAACCGTATTGCCGCAGTTTCGAACGCAACCCCTCACTGGTCTTGATCAGGCGGGCGTTCCCGCCAATGGGTATATCCAGTAATGTCATGCGAATATTTTAATCGACCTTATTAAAAGCAAAATAAAGGCATGCTGAAAAAACGAAACTGGATGATGGTCTTGGCGGCCATGGGGGCTGCGGGATATTTTGCAGTACAAAATATCGCCCTCCCTATGAAGGAAGAGAGCGCTTCCTCCCCGCCGACAGTTGAACCAACCACCCAACCCACGCCCCCGCCTGATGACAATTCCACCGGGCCCGGTTCCTGCGGGTATGTGTGGGCCAGGCAGGATGTACCGGAACTCACCGCCCTGTTAAAAGACAGGGTCGAGGCGCTCAAGGAAAATGCCAGCGCCCGCGTGGAAGCCTTCGGTGAAGACTGCATCCGCCCGGATGGCAGCCGCAAATTCCTCGCCAAAGAAACCGATTTTTACATTCGCCTGACCGGGGTGGACTTGAGCGCCGAAGAAGATTTTGGAAACTTCATGGCCCAGGTCATGGAAACTGTCCTCGCAGCGCCGAGCGAATTGATCCCTGGCCCCCAACCCGGGTTCGTGGAGTTCTGGTTCGAGCAGGATGAAAACGCACACATCGTTTTTCGTGTCCCCATTCGGGAATACCAGGATGTGGGAGGAACCCTTACCGGCGCAGAACTCTTCCGTTACTTCAACCACCCGCCATAACCCCTACCGCACGCATGGGCCGCCTGAACAAGGCGGCCTTTTTTATCCTTGACAAGCATGAGACCAGGGTATATACTACGTTTAGTAAAAACTAAACGTTCTAAAATAAAAGGTGTCCTGTGGCCGTCAAACTCCCCCAACTCAAACAAGACTTCACTGAAAGCCTGAGCCAGATCAGCCGCTTTTGGGGTTTCCCCAAAGGCATGGGCGCGATCTTCGGTGTGCTGTATCTCTCCGAGAGTCCACTCTCGCTGGATGAGATCGTCGAACAGACCGGCCTGACCAAGGGCGCCGTCAGCACCGAGGTACGGACCCTGGCGCGTATGGGCCTGGTGCATCGCTCCGCAAAACTGGGCGACCGCAAGGATTACTACGAAGCCGAGACGGATTTCTACGCGTCGATCCGCTCGATCTTGAAGGAACGTCAGAACGGCGAATTTGACCGTGCCCTGCGCGGAGTACGCGAGATATTGGACGCGCTTGCCTCCGGCAATGTCAGCGGCGACAAAGCGGAGATCCAATTCCTGCACCAACGCATCAAAGCCCTGCAGGATTTCTTCAACGCCATCGACAGCCTGACCAACGCCGTCATCAAACTGGAAAGTCTCGGTCTGACCAATGTCACCAAGATCCTTGGTGTTTTGAAATAGAGAAAAGGAGATTTATGAATACCATCGTCAGTTTTTTCATTCAGGTCCTGCTTACTGTTGCCCTGACCTCACTGATCGTAACCTACATGCGCCCATATTTGCGCAAAGTTTTGGTGGACCTGTGCGGCACCGAGGAACGTGCGCAATTCTGGACCGTCTTCTCGAACGTGCTGCTGATCGGCCTGCCCACCATCATCTCGTTGAACTACAGGCCTGAAGCGCATTCTTCAGAAGAGTTGTTCTTTGAAATGGCCGGTCGCTTAAGCGGAACCCTGGCCGGCTTTCTGTTCGCACTGGTCTGTGTCGGCTTCGTCGTATCGACCTTTGCCCTCTTTGCCCCGCGGCTTGCAAAAGGAGAATCAAAATGAGAATCGCAGTGACAGGCGCTTTCAGTTATTCCGGCAAGTACATCACAAGGCGTTTGCTTGAAAAAGGCGAGGAGATCATCACATTGACCAATCACCCCAACCGCCCCGACCCTTTCGAAGGCAAGGTCAGGGCCTTCCCGCTGGATTTTGCCAGGGAAGAGGAACTCGTCCAAAACCTGCGCGGCGTGGAAGTGCTGATCAACACGTATTGGATCCGCTTCGACAAGGATGGTAACACTCAACCCAAAGCCGTGGAAAATACCCGAACCCTGGTGCGGGCCGCTGTCCGGGCGGGGGTGAAGCGCATGGTTCATATCAGCATCACGAACCCCTCGTCCGAGTCGCACCTGCCTTATTTCTGGGGCAAGGCTGCCAACGAAAAGGCGGTGATGGACTCCGGCATGAGCTATGCCATCCTGCGCCCGACGGTGTTATTCGGCAAAGAGGATATTCTGATCAACAATATCGCCTGGTTGTTACGTAAATTCCCCGCCTTTGGGCTGCCTGGGAATGGCACATATAAACTCTCGCCCGTGTATGTGGACGACCTGGCTGCGCTGGCCGTCGAAGCGGTGTATCAAAAAGAAAGTTACATCCGGGATGCGGTCGGCCCCGATGAGTTCACCTTCAAGCAAATGGTGGAACTGATCGGAGAAACAACGGGCGTCAAAAGAATGCTGATCCCCTTCCCACCCAAACTTGCACTCTGGGCCGCGCAGTTTCTCAGCCTTTTTGTCAACGATGTGATGCTCACTCCTGAAGAAGTGGATGGCCTGATGGCCAACCTGCTCATCTCAA
>DAOQBX010000252.1:0-3596 GCA_035340155.1 Anaerolineales bacterium
GTACAAGGTAAGCGAAGGATTTACCCACGCCGGTTCCTGCCTCGACGATGAGGTGGGCGCCGGACGAGAGAGAATTGGTCACCGCCTTGAGCATTTCGACTTGTTCCATGCGGTGTTCGTAGGATTCAAAGTATTGAGAGAAGGGCCCGCCATACTCAAGCACAGACGCGGCATATTCCGGGTCTAATGGGGTGGGCTCTTCGGTGCGGGTGATCGGCGGCACATCCCCTTTGGGTGTGGAATCAAGGATCGGCTTACGGGAGGATGCGCGTGTGGTCCGCTTGGGCTTGATGCCTTCTTTTACACGAGCCTGCAGGGCTTGTTCAAAAACCCAGCCTGAATCCCAATTCACATAATTACCAAGTTCCACGATCTCCTGCAGGGTTTCCAGCGGAAGTTCGGCGGCCATATCGAGCAGGCGCAGGTAACTGGCCTGACACACGCGCGCATCGTCGAGAGCGCGGTGGGTGGCAGGAAGTGGAATGCCCAGTTGTTTGCCGAGCGCGCCAAGGTTGTAACGGCTGGCGGTGGGCATGAGCACGGCGGCGAGTTCGTAGGTGTCGAGGGTTTGCTGGTATTCGAAGAGTCCCTGTTTGCGCAGGAAGCCTACATCGAATTTGACGTTATGCCCCAGGATGGGGGCATCGCCGACAAAGGCCGTCAACTCATGGGCGATATCGCGCAGGCGTGGCGCTTGCCTTACCATGGCATCGTCAATGCCGGTCAGGCCGGTGATGAAATCCGGGATGTGTTTTCCGGGGTTGATAAGGGTATTGAATTCGCTCTCGATGCGCCGCCCATTGAACTTGACTGCCGCGATCTCGATGATCGCGTCGCGTTCTTCGTCCAGGCCGGTGGTTTCGATATCCAAGGATACGATGGTGGTCATATTAGAACAAGTGTACCATAGAGACAAAAAGGCTCCAAAAGATTCCGCGAATCTCCTGGAGCCTTTTTTTGAGCGGGAGGATCACTGGGGAGCGCGTCTCAAAGCGAAATCCATGACGATGATGGCAAACACCCACATAGATAAGCGATAGATCATGGTGGAGAACAGCGCGTGACGGTTTAAAGCCCAGGTGTCGCCCAGAATGGTGGGGACAAGTGTAATGCTTGCGGTGAAAAAAAGCCACAGGCATATCCACGCCCATGGACGACCGTCTGTATCTTTGACAGAGAAAGCGAGCATTCCCGTTAGCAAAAGGAGGCTGATTAGAAATGCGGATGTGCTTTCAGGATGAATGGCATCGCCGATTTCGATCAGGGCTGCTCGAAGTTTTTTTATTTCGGGCATGTGGAAATAGGTTTGTTTGATCTCGACGAACGACATCGAAAAATTTTGGACAACGGTCAGTAGCGGATACCCGGGGTGTTTAAGCATGAAGCGAAGCAGTGTGGCGCTTCCATGTTTGGGCAGCCATTCTTCAAATTCCGCCGACTTTGGGGCGGGCATTCCCATTTCCTGGAAGATGGCGACTCGTGTCTCACTGGGGAAAATATCGCCGATGAAAATATTTCGCAATTGCACGGTCGAGCGTACGCTCATGCTGACCGTGGTCAACCCCAGAATGAACGTGCCTGTCATGAGAAATAAAACTGTCAGGAGGGTCTTGTTTTTTCGATAAGATTTGGATAACAGGACCGGCACAATCATGATCACGATTGCAAGGGTAGTGAACAGGTTGGTATCCCGTAGGAAGGTCCAAAAGAAGTACACGATCCCCCAGGCGATCACTGGAACGGTCAGGTTGGCATGCGGATCTTTGTAAAGCGAAAAGGCGATACGAATAGTGATTGCCGCCAGTAAAGCGAATAGGGAGAACGTCAGGGATTCGGACATTAGTATGCTGTCCCAATCTGCCATTTGGGGCAGGTAGGCGAACAGCATCACCATGACCGCTCCGAGCACTTTCATCAACGGGTTTTGGAGATACCGGGCGAGCATGAACGCCAGGCATCCCCAACCTGCAATGGAAGCAATGATCTGCAAAAGGACGATCCGGTCAAAGCCGGGCTGAAATACCCTGCGTTGGGTTTCGAGGGAACCGTTGGCCAGGATTTGATATCCGTCTGCCGGTTCGAGGGCTTTGTAGATCAGGTTCGTTGTGAGCAGCCGCCTGCCGGTCATGATCTCAGAGGAGAGCAGGGGAACACGCGCCGCATCCACGTAACTCTGGGTGTCGTTCCCGGCGATGGAGAGTCGCGGGTCGCCATAAAGGCGCAGCCTGAAAAACGAAGCGACCAAAATCAAACCGACTGCGATCAGCAGGCCGATCCTGCCATATTTGTCTTCGTTCTGTGAGAAGACAGATTTCACCATGACCTGAATCTACTCCAAGACTTTGTTGATCTCTGCGATCTGGTTGCTGGTAAGGGCCCGGTTCTTTGATCCCTGTCTTAGGAAATCCTTGAGTTGTTTGAGCCTCATGGCCGGGACGGGAGAATCGCCCGCATCCACTTCGACCTCATCATGGGTGAACACCAAAATGGGTTTTACCTCAGGGATGGCGGATCCTTCCATCTTCTTTGCCAGGAACTTGGTCAGGGTATTTGCTTCGCCTACAGACTCGAGTTCGGGGCGACCCAAACCTTCCTGTCCAAAGATGCGCATATAGCCCTGTAAAAATCCGCCGCCGGTCAATTTCCAGCGGCCTTTTTGAAATGAGACCTTGCCGCCCTGGTGGTAAGGCATGAGAACCCACAAGCCGGAAGGACCGACCAACAGGTGCGAGACGGGAGTTGAGTAGTGATAGATACTGAATTCGCTATGCAGACCCTTCAGACCCGCATCCAGTTTTTCATCCGGGCGGGGAGAGCGTCCCCAGCGCGACCCCATATACATGCCCACTTGGGTCATAATAAAACCAACGGCCAGGCAGATGAGGGAATATGTGATCCACTCCGGTTTTGCAAATGAAATATACATGCCCGCGCCAAGCACGAGCAGCGCGCCGAGGCTGACCCAATTGCCGATCTTTCCATTGCGAGTAATTAATTTTTCGTTTTTGATGATCTTCATGATTATTTCTTCAGGCTCTCTTCGATTGCAGTTTTCATGGCGTCCAGCACTTTTACTTCCACGGCATTCTTTGCCACGCGGACAGCGTTCTTGATGGCGATGGCATCGGAGCGGCCGTGGCCGATGAACACGAGGCCGTTCACGCCCAGCATGGGCGCTGCTCCTTGTTCGCTCGGGTCGAGCAATTTCTTGATCTCACCCAGCGCCGGTTTGACCAGCAGGCCGCCGATCTTTGTGATGAGACTGCCGTTCTTGATCAATTCGCGGATCTTGTCTGTGATCAACTTGGCGACCGCCTCGGAGGATTTAAGCATGACATTGCCGGTGAAGCCATCTGTTACAGCCACATCCACCTTGCCTCCAATGACCTCCTTGCCTTCCACATTGCCAAAATAATTCAGGCTGGAAGATTTGAATAAAGGCGTGGCAGCCCGGATCAGTTCGTTCCCTTTGCCTTCCTCTTCGCCGTTGGATACCAGGCCAATTTTCGGGTTCTTCACACCGCGGACTTTTTCGGCATAGATGCTGCCAAGGATGCCGAATTGCAGAAGGTTTTCCGGTTTGCAGTCCGGGTTGG
>DAOQBX010000253.1:0-3595 GCA_035340155.1 Anaerolineales bacterium
CATTTATGATCCGAAGAAGGGCATGGACATGGGCGACGAGACCCGGGGCCTGCGCCTGCCGGGCGTCCGTACCAACAATGCCGATGGCTCCTTCGATGTCGAGTACGATATTCCGCTGGCCTTTTACGATTGCCGTCTCGACGATGGCGTAACCCTGCACAACGATGTGCATGATAATGAATTCCCCGATGCCGGGAACCCGAGAGAGCACCCCGAATGGTGGGGCAAGACCTTCTACAAGCATTTCGTCAACCACGGTTTCGTCGGCGACATCTTCACCGTCAACGGCACGGCCTACCCGGTGTTGGAAGTGAAGCGCCGCAAGTATCGCATGCGCTTCCTCGATGCCTCGATCGCCCGCGTTTACGAGTTCAAACTGATGGCCTCGACAGGCGGCCCTCAAACCTCGGTCTCCCTCGGTTATGGCGGCGATGAACTGCAAGGCCAATATCGCATTCCTGACGGCCAGCAATGCATGCAGTTCACCCAGATCGCCAGCGATGGCGGCCTGCTGCCCATGCCGATCAGCCGCGACTCCTTCGAACTGTGGCCCGCCAAGCGCAAGGAATTCATCATTGACTTCACCCGCTATATGGATGGCACGCCTACCAAAAAGGGCGATGTGATCTATTTGACGAACGTGATGAAGATGGGCGATGGCCGCATCTGGGAGTCATCAACGCGCTCCTCACTGGACCCGGATTACATGGTGCCGGTCCTGAAGATCGTCATCGGCGACGATGCGCCGGACAATAGCGTTATTCCTTCCATGCTGCGCCCATTGCCGGCCACGCCCAAGATCGATTGGAAGAAATACATGGATAATCGCAAGATCTTCGAAGTGCAGCGCGGCAGCTTTGGCGATGAAGCGGAATGGCTGGTCAACGGTATGCCTTTCGATCCCTCCTTCCCGGCGCGCAGCCTCAAGAACCCGGCGGGCAAGAGTCCGTTGGCCCAGCAGAAATTGGGCAGTTACGACATCTGGGAGATCCGTAACGGCGGCGGCGGGTGGGTGCATCCCTTCCACCTGCACATGGAGGAGCACCGCGTATTGATGCGGAACGGGAAGAGTGTTTACCCGGGGCACCCCGATGAACCGTCGCGTGAGGATGTGATCGCCCTGGACCCCGGCGAATCCGTGATCATTGGCAGATACTTCCGCGACTTTGTTGGCCCTTACGTGGCGCATTGTCACAACCTTGCGCACGAAGATCATGCCATGATGTTCGGTTGGGAGATCGTCCCGTAACGCGGGGTGGCGCATTATAAACTTGCGGCCTGTCCAAGGGCAGGCCGCGGGTGCGATTAAGTTTGAGAGATAAAGTCATGGCCCTGGATACCTTCCCTAAAAAATCCGCGCTGGCCGCCATCCTTGCCTATGGCAGTATGGTCTGGTTAAGCCAATGGCATAAAGTTGCCTACAGCAGCACGGCCATTCAATTCCCGCCCTTTTCGAACTGGCTGAGAGACTTCATCGTCCTGCTGCCTCCCATGCTGCTGGCGGTCTGGTTGGGCACTCTCCTGGCCCAGCGCCTGGTCGACAGGTTCGGTGAAATGATGTCCGGTTCGACCCGCTCCCTTGTGACCGCCGCCCTTCTGGCATTCTCCACCGCGGTGGTCGTCATGCTGATCGAAAATAACGGATGCTTTCGGACAGGGATCGGAACGGAGCTTGTCTTTTTGGCGAGCGTCTGCCGTCTGCTGTACCCCAACGGTAACTGGCTGCTGGATGGATTGCAAGCGCTTCTTCCAGCCTATCAGGCCACCCGTTACCACCTTCTGCTGCAGGATGGTTTCAATTTGATGCTGGTCAACCTGGCAGTGACGTCGCTTGTGATCCTTGCCCTGGAAGGGATCGGAAAGGCGCGTTATTCCCTCGGCCGTGAAGCGTTACGTTCGGCGCAATGACCGCCCGACCCAATCATTTAATAAAAAGCGGAGGCCTCTTTAGACGAGGCCTCCGCTTTTTATTTTATTTCCCGTGGTTTGAGGTTGCGCCCGCCGACCCACGCACCCACAGCCGTCCCCAAAATGGAAAGAAGAAAACTCACCAGCACGGCCGCCTCGAAACGGCCGGAAAAGATTACGTTCAAGATCAGTACATCCAGTTCAAGCACCTTGAGCCGGAAGGACTCAGGCATAAAGATGCCAACGATGATCCCAAGGAATGCACCGAAAGCCATGCCGCTGTAGGCCCCGATGCTGACCCCTCCGCTCGTGCCGGCCGTGCGGACGACGAGCATGCCGGTGAGCGCGCCGGTGAGCGCGCCGAAGATCAGCCCGAGAAAGGCAGTGAACTGCACCCCGCTCCACAGACCGCTCATTGCGCCGCTGGCTGCCCCAAGGATCACACCGAATATGGCCCCCAGCACAGCGCCGAAGATGCCGCTTTTTGTATAAAGTTCATTCATTTATATGAAGATTCCTTTTTGAATTTGTGACCCGTATTTTACCCTTTGTTGTTCGTACATCTCCATTATCGTTTTCTTCAAATCAGATACAATCGGGAAATTCCACAGGTTTATTGGAGTTCAAATGCACAACCCCGAACTGAACGAAGATTTCGATGAACGACCATCCTTTAATGAAGAGATCGATACGATTGTTATTGAGGAGTCCGTCCGCGCGATGCTCAAAGCGTTCGGTGAAAACCCGGACCGTGAAGGCCTTGTCAACACGCCCAAGCGTGTGGCGCGCATGTACCCTGAACTCCTGAACGGCTATCGCACAGACGAAGAGAAACTGGTCAATGGGGCGATCTTCAATGTGACCTATGACGACATGGTGATCGTGCGCGATATCGAATACTTCAGCTTATGCGAGCATCATATGCTGCCGTTCATGGGACGTGCCCATGTGGCGTACATCCCGAACGGACAGGTGATCGGTCTCTCCAAGATCCCCCGCATTGTCGATATGTATGCCCGGCGGTTGCAGGTGCAGGAGCGCATGACCCGCCAGATCGCAGATTTCATCAACGACCTGCTTCACCCGCAGGGTGTGGCGGTGGTGGTGGAGGGTTTGCACCTGTGCGCGATGATGCGCGGCGTTAAAAAACACGATGCCCGCATGACCACCTCGTCCATGCTGGGCACCTTCCGCAAGAGCATCAATACCCGCCAGGAATTTTTGGACCATCTCAATCGTGGCGCGGAACCGCTGCGTATTTAGATTTGTATATGGACTCGAAAATCTCCAGATTTTCAAGTGTCTTCCAAACTATATAACCCGCTTCTCGATCCAAACCTGACATCGAACCTGTTCGGCGGCCCCGGAGATGGATTCATGTTTGGCCGGGTGTTTTAGTTTGGGGAGCAACTCTGCCAGCGGAACAAGCACAAAGGCATACTCCCAAAACTCCGTGTTGAGCGGCTGGTCATCGTACAACACAACATCAATATCAATGGTGCGCGGCGCGTTCTTTTCGGTGCTGCGTACGCGGCCAAGCGCGGCCTCGATGGGACGGATGACCTGCTCCTTGAATTCGACCGGCCCGAGCGGGGTCAGAACGAGAACGCAGGCATTTAGAAAATTCGGCCCGTCAAACCCTACCGATTCAGATTCCCAGATCGAAGATACGGCTTCCACCGGGCCG
>DAOQBX010000254.1:0-3568 GCA_035340155.1 Anaerolineales bacterium
CGGGTGCGCTGGCCGGTCTGGCCGGTTCTGCCCAAGTTCTCGGCGTGGATCACTGGGTGGGGCAGGGCTTTTCGGCCGGGTACGGGTTCGATGCGATTGCGCTGGCTTTGCTCGGAAAGAGCCATCCGTTCGGTGTCGTTCTGGCCGCGTTGCTATTTGGCTTCCTCCGCAGCGGCGCGACGGACATGCAGTCCATGGCCGGGATCCCCATTGACATTATTTCCATCATTCAAGGTTTGGTGATCGTGTTTATTGCGGCGCCAGCCATCATCCGCTGGTTGTACCGCATCCGCTCGATCAAGACTGAAGAAACAGTCCTCACACGCGGTTGGGGAAAATAGGCGAGGTTTTTCATGGCAAACACAAACACACAAGTTATTTCTGCTTCTGAAAAACGCATTCGCATCTCCTACGGTGTGACCCTGCTCGTTTTGGGACTTTTGATCTACCTACTGTTCGGCATCAACATGCAATCCGGTTCGGTCGCGACCTTCGGGTTGAACCTGGCCGGGTCGCAGGCGATCAGCGTACCGGATTTTGTCATCCCCGCGCAAGCCACGGTCTACCTGATGTCTGCCATTGCCATCTTTGCCGGCGCCTTCCAACTGGCGCGCGGCGTGCGTTCCACCGGCTGGTTGATCGGTATCCTTGCCACGACCTTTGTGGTGGCGTTCCTGGCTTGGGCCGCGCAGGATAAGTCCTTCAACCTGACCGGCATGCTCGGCAGTTCCCTTGTCCGCGCCACGCCAATCGCGCTGGCCGCGCTGTGCGGCGTCATCAGCGAACGTTCGGCCGTCATCAACATCGGTATCGAAGGCATCATGCTCATGTCCGCGCAGACCGCAGTTGTGCTGGCAACCGTCTCCGGCAATTTGTACGTTGGCCTGATCGGAGCCATCCTCGTCGGCGCGCTGGTGGCTGGCTTCCATGCCTATCTTGTCATCCGCTTCAAAGTGGATCAGACCGTCAGCAGCGTGGCCATCAACATCTTCGGGACCGGGTTCACCTCCTTCATCAGTTCCCGCTTCCTCCAAAAAGCCACAGATACGCTGAACAACTCCGGCACTTTCCCCATCATCTCCATCCCCGGGCTGGCAAAGATCCCCGTGCTTGGGCCTGTGCTTTTTGAGAACAACATTGTCGTGTATCTCATGCTCATCCTGGTCGCAGTCATGCACATCATGCTCTTCTACACCCCCTGGGGGCTTCGCACCCGCGCAGTCGGCGAACACCCCAAAGCAGCAGATACCCTGGGCGTCAATGTCTACCTGACGCGCTATGTCAACGTCATCCTTGGCGGTATGATCGCCGGTCTCGGCGGCGCTTACTTCACCATCGGCTCCGTCGGCCGTTTCGACGAGATCATGACCGCAGGCAAAGGCTTTATCGGTCTCGCCGCCATGATTTTCGGCAAGTGGAATCCCATCGGGGCATTCACCTCTTCGCTCATCTTCGGCTTCGCAGATTCATTACAAGTCAAATTACAGATCCTGCGGGTGCCCATCCCTTCAGAATTTTTGCTCATGGCTCCGTATATCGTGACCATGATCATCCTGACCGGGGTGGTCGGCCGCGCAGTGCCGCCCGCTGCAGACGGTCAACCGTACGAAAAGTAAACGCTTCCTTCCGACCTCGAACCGGATACAAAAAAACAGGAGTTTAATTGCTCCTGTTTTTTTGTTCCACTAAGAAATGCGGGGGATAAACCAAAAAATATCTTGCGGTAAAATGCCTTTCAAGAAGGAGAAAGAATGAATCAGAAATTACGCCTCGCTAATCTATTTTTTGTTGCCATGCTGATGCTTAGCGCATGCAACCTGCCCTCCAGCAACCCGGAAGATACCAGCGCTACATCCGCAGCACAGACCGTAGAAGCGCTGCTCAGCGCCACAGCGCCGGTCATCAGCACCACCGCCACCCCATCCATTACCCCGCCTGCGACCATCACCCTTCTCCCGCCGCCTCCTGCTTTCACAAGCACGCCTTCCGCCACGGCAACCTCGAACTGTAACGTTGCCCAATTCGTTGCCGATGTCACCATCCCCGACGGCACGGTCATGACGCCCGGCCAGGCCTTCACGAAAAAATGGCGCATCAAAAATATTGGTTCCTGTACATGGAACGGATATTCGATGGTCTTCGACAGCGGCGATGCCATGGGCGGCCCCGCCACCAAGCCGATCGCAGCGGTCAACCCCGGCCAGGAAGTGGATCTGGAGGTCAGCCTGACCGCCCCCGCCTCGGCCGGAAATTACCGCGGCTATTGGCGCATCGTCACCAATGGAAATGTGCTTGTCCCTGTGGTTAGCGGCTATCAGGGTAAATCCTTCTACGTGGATGTCAAGGTCCAGGCTCCGGTGGCAGCGACGAACACCACCGCACCGCTCTTCGCTGTGACCAGCGTCAACCTGGTATCCACCACTTTTGACGAACCCGGCTACACCGCCTGTCCCAAGGTGATCGCCCAGATCACCACCAACGGGCCGGGCACCGTCACCTTCCACTTCACCCGTTCCGACGGCACGTCCGGAGCCAGCAAGACCCTGATCTTCGCCTCCGCTGGAACTCAAAACGTGGAGGAAAAATGGTATCTCGGCTCAGGCGCTTCCGGCTCCGGTTTTTGGATCGGTGTTTACATCGACGAACCGAACCATCAAGACTTCGGTCACGCTAATGTGAATAAATGCACTGCCCCGTAAATAGTCAAAACAACAGAGCGCCTGGGTTTCCAGGCGCTCTCAATTTAACAGTATAATCTTTTCCTGATTGAAAGGAAAAAAATGCTCAAAACAAAAAAATATCACCTATTCGTCATGATCGTAATTGCGGGGCTTTTGGTCACATCCTGCGGACAGAGTGTTGATAATCAAAGTGCCATCCAGACCTCGGTAGCAGAAACGGTCGCGGCACAGGCTCCTGTTGAACCGATCATCATCACAGAATCTCCCGCTGCGACCCCGATCCCATCCCAGACTCCCTTCGCCCAGCCCACTGCTGGACTGTTACTCCCCACCCCTACACTCCCAGCCGCGCCCAGCGGTTCCAAAGCCGAATGTGCAAGCGCCAGCCTGCAAGACGAAACCATCGTGGATGGGACGATCTTCAAGCCAGGCGAACAATTTACCAAGACCTGGTACATTACAAATACCAGCACGTGCGTTTGGGATACGAACTACAAGATCATCTTTTGGGACGGCGATATTTTAGGAGGCGGTTATGTCTATAACCTGCCGCAGGCCGCTGGTCCGGGGCAGACCATCCCGGTTTCCCTTGTACTGACCGCCCCCACTGCCGATGGAGCCTATCGTTCTGAGTGGAAATTGCAGACACCGGATAACATCAACTTTGGGGTTGGTATGTACCAATCGGCCTTTTATACTGATATCGTGGTCTCCTCCTCCACCAAACCTGCCTATGCAGTTACTTCGGTCGAATTAGCCATTGACCGCGAGCCGGATTATGGCTGTCAGCCGGCCAATATGGTTTACACCGCTTATGCAACTTTCACCACCAATGGCCCACTGGAATTCCAATACCGCTGGGAACAGCAGGACGGAAATGGTTCGGG
>DAOQBX010000255.1:0-3562 GCA_035340155.1 Anaerolineales bacterium
GAAGCGATCGTCAATGGCGGCTGGTTCGGGGCGGGTATCGGCAAGTCGCTTTCCAAAGTGACCGGTTTGCCCGTTCCTCCCACTGACAGTGTCTTTGCAGTGGTTGTGGAAGAACTTGGCTGGTTCGGCGCAGTGATCCTGATCTCTTTATATGCTTTTCTCGTGTGGCGCGGCCTGGTGATTGCACGCCGTGCGCCGGATATGCTCGGTACGTTGTTGGCGTCCGGCTTGGTGCTATGGATCGGTATGGAAGCCTTGATCAACATGGCGGTGATGGTCGGTCTGTTGCCCTTCGCGGGTAATGCGCTTCCTTTCGTCAGTTCGGGTGGTTCCAACCTGGTGACCACGCTGGCGGCCCTTGGAATCCTGTTCAATATCTCCCGGCAGACAGGCAGTACTGCGGTGACATCAGATGAGGAATGGAGGTCTTACGGTGCGGTTGTTAATTTGCGCGGGCGGGACGGGCGGCGGCGTGTATCCAGCTCTGTCCGTTCACGAAGCGCTCAAGAGTAAGCATCCAAACGTCGAGACCCTGTGGGTGGGCGGTGAAGGCGGCATGGAAGAGGACCTCGTGAAACGCGCAGGCATCCCTTATCGGTCCGTGCCAGCCGCCGGAGTGCATGGCGTGGGCCTGCGTGCCTTGCCGGGCAACCTTGCCAAATTAGGTCGCGGGGTTTTTGAAGCGCGCCGTATTTTGCGCGAGTTCAAACCGGATGTCCTGTTCTTCACCGGTGGTTATGTGGCAGGTCCCATGGCCGTTGCCGGGCGAAACATTCCGACCATGCTGTATGTGCCCGATATTGAGCCGGGTCTGGCATTGAAATTCCTCTCCTATTTTGCGGATGCCATCACTGTGACCGCGCCGGATTCGAAGAATTATTTTTTACACCCAGAGCGGGTCCTCGTTTCAGGCTATCCGCTTCGCTCCGACCTGAAAACGGTCTCTCGTCAAGAAGCGCTTCAACGCTTTGGGTTTGATGCCTCCATTCCCACCCTGCTCGTCACTGGCGGCAGCAAGGGAGCGCGCTCCATCAACATGGCGGTTCTGAAATCCCTGAACGAACTGCTGGAAATGGCTCAGGTCATTCACATCACAGGCTCACTCGATTGGCAGACCGTGGAAGAGAATGCCCGCCAGCTACCCTTGAAATTAAGGGAGCGATATCAGATCATGCCCTATCTGCATGAGATGGGCACAGCCCTCGCCGCGGCGGACCTCGTGCTCTCCCGCGCAGGTGCTTCGTCTCTGGGAGAATATCCCTTCTTTAACCTTCCCGCCGTGCTGGTGCCGTATCCATATGCGTGGCGTTATCAAAAGGTCAATGCCGATTATCTTGCAGGCCATCACGCCGCGGTCATATTGCAGGACGAATTATTGGACGATAAACTTTTGACGGTGATAAAAGATATCCTCATGAACGGGAACAAACGGGAAGCCATGCGCGCGGCCATGAATAATCTCTCCCAGCCCCGCGCGGCGGATACGATCGCCAGTCAGTTGGTTGGGCTGGCAGGAGAACGAATCTTATGATGAGCATAGTAAATCTCTTCTGGACATGTGTGTTTTCCTTCGGCATTATCGGCGCCATGCGCGGATGGGCCAAGGAACTGATGGTGATCTTCAGCGTGGTGACGGCCCTGGCCTTCAACCTGCTGCTTGAAAAATACATCCCCCTCGTACGCGACCTGGACAAAGCCAGTTCCTCCGTGTTCTGGATCCGCATCCTGATTCTGATCGCAATGGTTTATTTCGGCTATCAGACGGTGAACATTTCCCGCTTTGCCGCCAAAGCAGCGCGTGAGCGTTTACAGGATTCGCTCTTCGGTGCCGTACTTGGCGGTGTGAACGGATACCTGGTGGCGGGAACTGTGCTGTATTACAACCATGTCGCCAATTATCCATACCGCAATATCATCATCCCGGCCACAGACCTTGCGATCATTGATGCCATCAACCGCATGATGGCCTACATGCCGCCGCGTTTTCTGGGCGAGCCCGGTATTTATTTTGCTGTCATTATCATTCTTATTTTCATCATCGTCGTCTACATCTAGATTATCCGAACGCAACTAACGGTTAAAAGGCTGCCATGACACACGTTCACTTTATCGGCATTGGAGGTTCGGGGCTTTCGGCTATAGCGCGCCTGCTCCTGGAAAGCGGATACGAAGTCTCCGGCTCCGACATGACCCTTTCACCTTTTGCCGCTGACCTGCAAAATGCCGGGGTTAAGATATTTGTCGGCCATCACCCGCGCAATATTTCCGGTGCAGACTGGGTTGTGCGCTCCTCGGCGGTCAAGGACGATAACCCCGAGGTGGAAGCCGCCAAACAGGCAGGCATCCCCGTCTACAAACGATCCGACTTTCTCGGCCAATTGATGGCGCAGAATCGCGGCATCGCCGTGGCCGGAACGCACGGCAAGACCACCACGACCGCGATGATCGCATGGATCCTATACGACATGAAGCGCGATCCATCTTTCATTGTGGGTGGCACGCTCAGTAATTTGAAGACGAATGCGCGCGCAGGTATCAGCGATTATTTCGTCATCGAAGCGGATGAATATGACCGCATGTTCCTTGGCCTCAAACCACAGATCGCTGTGGTCACCAACCTTGAGCACGACCATCCCGATATCTACCCGACCTTCGAGGATATGTACTTCGCCTTCCAGAACTTTGTAGACTTGCTCCCGCCGGATGGTACGCTGATCGCCTGCGCTGAAGACGAAGGCGCAGTACCTTTATTGACCCATGCGCGCCGCAAAGGAATCAACGTGGCCTCTTATAGCATTCAGGGTGAAATGACCATCAATAGCCCTCAATGGATGCAGGCTCGCACGGTGAAACCGAACCATCGCGGTGGGTATGATTTCTCAGCCATGACCAACATTGGGAACTTCTCTGCCTTGAATGTTTCGCTGCAAGTGCCGGGCGAGCATAACGTCCGCAATGCATTGGCGGCGCTCTCGGTGATCGCCACGCTTGGTCTCTCGCTCTCCGATGCAGCCGCGGCCCTGGAGCGCTTTACAGGAACTGGCCGCCGCTTTGAGGTCCGTGGAGAGCGCAAGGGTGTGACCTTGATCGATGATTATGCCCATCATCCCACCGAAATTCGTGCCACGCTGGCCGGTGCGAAGTCGCGTTATCCCGAAAGCCGCATTTGGGCGGTTTGGCAGCCTCATACGTATTCGCGCACTCAGACCTTGTTCTATGAATTCTCACGCGCCTTTGTCGATGCTCATGAAGTTCTTGTGACCGAGATCTACGCCTCGCGCGAAGCCAAACAGGAATTCTCCTCCGCAGAAGTGGTCAGCGCCATGCCGCATCCCTCGGCGCGGTATAGCGGTTCGGTGGAAGAGACGAAAAAACATTTGTTGAAAAATCTCCGCTCCGGCGATGTGGTCATTGTCCTTTCTGCAGGTGACGCTGACCAGATCACCGCTGACCTATTGAAAGAGCTATGAGGTGGATGATGTTGATTGAAAAGGAACTGCCGCTTCAAACCCCGGCCGAGGCGATCGCCACATCGGTTCCCGCGCCGATCGCGAGACCCACG
>DAOQBX010000256.1:0-3555 GCA_035340155.1 Anaerolineales bacterium
GAGGCGTTCCGCAAAGCAGATGTGCCATTTTTTGAAAATTGGGAGTCTTTGATAGCCGGTATGGGGTTATAAATAATGACGATAGACGATAGACCGTGGACAATTGATGAGATCGTCTATCGCCAATTCACTCAGGAGTTTCCCTTTGAACAACTACATTGCCCTTGCTATTACTTTTGCCATTGCGCTTGGCTTTTTGCGCCTGATGGATTTCTTCGCCCATCGCGGCTGGATCGAAAGCAAGCTCAGCCGCAAGTTGATCCACATCGGCACGGGTCCGATCTTCGTGTTGTGCTGGTTCTTTTTCGACTATGCTCCTTCCGCCCGATGGCTGGCAGCGCTGGTTCCGTTCGCGATCACGGTGCAGTTCGCGCTGATCGGTTTGGGTGTGATCAAAGACAAAGCCTCTGTAGATGCCATGTCTCGTACCGGCGACCCGAAGGAGATTCTGCGTGGTCCGCTGTATTACGGAATTATGTTCGTGGTGTTGACCCTGGTGTACTGGAAAGATTCCCCCATCGGCATTATTGCGTTGATGATGATGTGCGGCGGTGATGGTATTGCCGATATCTTTGGGCGGCGCATCCCTTCGCCAAAACTGCCGTGGAGCAAGGAAAAGTCGGTGGCGGGGATGGTGAGCGTGTTCGTAGGCGGATTTGTCTTTTCAGCCATGATGCTTTTTATTTACGTGAATGCCGGTGTGTTCGCAGGTCCGTTCACAAATTATCTCCTGCCCATGGCTGCTATTGCCTTTGTTGGCGCAGCGGTGGAGTCGCTGCATTATAAGGATATTGATAATATCAGCATGACACTCGCGTCTGCATTGTTGGGACATTGGTTCTTTTAGAATAAAAGAGGCAGTCACTTCAACCGTGACTGCCTCTTTAGTTTTAGGGGATTATTTCTCGTGCTCTTCTTCTTTCTTCAAGATCATCACCCTGTACGACTCGGCATATTCAAACTCTTTATCCTTCGCGTCTTCCTTCGCCCAATCTTTCATCCACTTTTCAACCTCATCCACTGGCACCTGGCTCGCATGCTGCTGTAAGGCCTTCACTTTGATATCGATGGTCTCGGAGACATCCACCCAGGTATCGGGTTTCTCCGTACCGTGGACGTAGAGCCGCTTCACTTCGTGCGGTTCGAACCCCTCTGTGAGCAGGTCGGCAAAGATCAGCCTTGACCCTGCCGACGGGAAGACCGCTTCGCAAGCGGCTTGGGCGGCGGCGCGATGATCCGGATGGTTGACGTATTCATTGCCGTAGAACCATGCTTCAGGGTTGCCCGCCAAAACCACATCCGGTTTGTACATCCGGATAAGTCTTGTAAGTTCCCTGCGCAGCGCAATGGTCGGCTCCAGTTCGCCATCCGGGTAGCGCATAAAGACCGTTTCTTTGACGCCCAGGATCTCATTGGCAGCGTGCTGTTCTTTTTCACGCAGTTCAGCCAGCACGGGTTTGTAATCCGCCCCTTTGGATGGATCATTCGAGCCGGAGTCGCCGCTGGTGATGGTGACAGAGACGATCTCGCACCCGGCGCGCGCCCATTTGGCGAGAGTCCCGCCGATGGAAAATTCCTGGTCATCGGGGTGGGCATGGATGCTCATGACAACTTTGGGAAGATACTCGGTACCCATAAAGTAATTCTCTCCTATAACGGTATGGGCTGGATTTTACATCACAAAAGGTTTGGTAGTAAAATAGAACTTATATTCTAGTTTCTCCCCCGGCCAGCCATTCACATCTTCAACGGCGCTTAAATTGCGAGAGCCAGGGTCGCCTACCCTGGCTCTCTTACAAAGGAGGAGAAGAGAATCTGTTACGCGTGTAAATTTATCACGCACGCTCAAAAGGCGCTTGACGCGTCCCCTACGTTTAATGCACGGAAACACAACGATAAAGATTACAAAATTTTAAGGAGAATTATGTCCGCATCACTTGCCATCGAAACCAAAGACCTCGGTCGCATTTACAAATTGCGTGGCAGCAAGAAGGAAACCCGCAAGGAACTTATCGCCTTGCAAGATGTCAACCTGACCGTTGAACGCGGCGAACTGTTCGGACTTCTCGGCCCGAACGGCGCCGGAAAGACGACCTTGATCAAAGTCCTCACCACGCTTCTTTCCCCGACCTCGGGCTGGGCGCGCGTTGCAGGAGCAGATGTCCACGCTGAACCCGAGGCTGTCCGTCCGCGCATCAACATGGTCTCCGGAGGCGAATCCTCAGGCTATGGCCTGCTGACCGTCAAAGAGAATCTTTGGATGTTCTCGCAGTTCTACGGCGTGCCCTCGAAGGAGGCCAATGAACGCATCGAAGCCCTGCTGGAGATGGTCGGGTTGAAGGATAGGATGCATACCAAATCCTCCGATCTTTCCACCGGCTTGCGCCAGAAGATGAACATCGTGCGCGGATTCCTGACCGAGCCCGAAGTCCTCTTCCTCGACGAACCGACGCTTGGTCTCGATGTGGGCGCCATGCGCGATGTGCGCCGTTTCATCCTGGATTGGCTCAAGGCCGACAAGGAGCGTACTCTTTTATTGACCACACACTACATGGCCGAAGCCGATGAGCTATGTGACCGGGTCGCCATCATCAACAAGGGACGGGTACTGGCCTGCGATAGGCCATCGGTGTTGAAGCAGCGGCTGCAAAAGGACGCCCTGTTCGAGATCGAGGTGAGTCCGCTCAACGGGTTGACCCAGCAAATGTTGCTGGATCAGGCTGAGGTCACGAAAGCAGCGATCTCTGAGACAGAGAAAGGCGCGAAGTTGAGTCTGAGCCTGGTCGAAGAATCCGCCCTGGCGCGAGTCATCAATCTCTTCACCCAAAAGGATGTGAAGGTGATGAACCTGAACAAGCGTGAGCCGACCCTCGAAGATGTGTTCGTGGATCTGGTAGGTCGCAGCATGGCGGAGGAGGAATCCAATGGACAGCCCTAACCCCAGGAGTCTGGCGGCGCTGTGCCCATATACACACAAAAATACGGGCTGGCGTTTGTTCGTCTCGACGATTCTGGCGCGTGCATACCCGCGCATCATTGGCCAGCAGCGTGAAGTTTCGTGGCTGGTGTTCGACCTGATCATGCCGATGCTGGCGGTGATCGCATATGTGTTCGTTTATCGCGCATTGAACGCGCCGGAGGAATACATTGGCTTCGTGGTGATGGGTGGCGCAATGACCGCGTTCTGGATGAATATATTGTGGAGCATGTCGAGCCAGTTGTATTGGGAGAAAGAGCAAGGCAACCTTGCGCTTTACATCATGGCGCCGAACTCGATGATGGCGATCCTGCTAGGCATGGCGCTGGGTGGCATGCTGGCAACGGCGCTGCGCGCACTGGTGGTGACATTGCTCGGCATCTTCCTCTTCGGTGTGACCTATGCCGTATCCAGTTATGTGCAACTGTTCCTGGTGTTCATGCTGGCGATGGTTGCGCTGTATGGCATGGGTATGATGATGGCCTCGGCCTTCCTCTTGTTCGGGCGCGAGGCCTGGCACATGGCGAACCTGGCGCAGGAACCGATCTTCCTGGCCTCGGGTTTTTATTTCCCGATCA
>DAOQBX010000257.1:0-3554 GCA_035340155.1 Anaerolineales bacterium
TCAGACCATTCCAGCTTGTGGGCATGTTCCACAAGAGGAATGTCCCGAACAGTTCATGGACGTTGTACTAAAATATTTGGAAGAACAATGAACAACATCATCACACCCGGCACACCCGCACCCGATTTCGAACTTGAAGATATCAATGGCAGGCGTGTACGCCTTTCCAGTTTTCGCGGAGACAAACCTGTCGTCCTTGCTTTTTTGCGCGGCTTCATGTGACCGCATTGCCGCGCGCAGTTGGCGCGCATGCGAGACGCCTACAAGGAGTTTTCCGAGCGTGGGGTGGAGATCGTCGCTGTCGGCCCGGATGGAAGCGATACCTTTAAACGATATTGGGAAAGGGAAAATATTCCCTACGTCGGCCTGCCCGATCCCGATCATGTTGTCGCGAAACAATATCGCCAGGAAGTGAACCTATTCAAACTTGGGCGTATGCCGCTTAACTGCATCGTGGATAAGAACGGGCGCATCCGTTATGTTCATTATGGCGCATCGATGTCCGACATCCCGGATAATGAAACCTTTCTCAATGTAATAGATGAGATAAACGCATCATCCAATTAACATGACCCTGGGACGCATCGCTTTTCTCGGCTCCGGTGAGACTTCTCTCGCAGGAGGTCGCATCTTTGAATCACTAGCCCGCTTCATTCCTGACCCGTTGCGGATCGCCATTCTCGAAACGCCAGCTGGCTTTGAGTTGAACACCTCCCTCGTCGCCGGGCGTGTGGCGGATTTTCTGAAGACCCGCCTGCAAAATTACAAACCTGTGATCGATCTGATCCCCGCCCGTAAAAAGGGAACGGAGTTCAGCCCCGATAACCCCGAAATTCTCAAACCACTCTTACAGGCCAACCTGATCTTTATGGGACCGGGCAGCCCAAGTTACCTGGCGCGTCAACTGCACGGAACCTTGGCGTGGGATATCATCCGTGCACGGCATCGGCAGGGTGCAACCCTTGTATTTGCCTCAGCCGCGACGATCTCGGTGGGACAGTGGGTATTACCGGTTTATGAGGTCTACAAGGTGGGTGAGGATGTTCACGTTAAAGATGGTTTGGATTTTTTCAACGATTTCACAGCCCCGATCTCCTTCATCCCGCATTGGAACAATGCCGAGGGCGGCACCGACCTCGATACCAGTCGTTGTTTTGTGGGCATGGAGCGTTTTGGTCTGTGGAAGAATATGCTTCCCGGCGAGTCGGTCATCGTGGGGCTTGACGAACACTCCGGCATCATCATGGATTTTGAGAAGGACCTCTGTGACGTGCATGGGGTCAGTTCGGTGACAGTGATGAAGCAGAATAAGATCGAGATCCATCCCTCCGGGGTGAGTTTTCCTTTGAGCGACTTGTATGAGATCAAGACTCCGAAGCCGCTTGAAAAAAATATCCCGCCTGAAGTCTGGCGGATGACATTGGATGCCCAGACGTTTGAGGAAGAAGGTCCTTCTGTGGAGGTTCTATCCCTGCTGGAGCAGCGCAAACAAGCCCGCGCTAACAAAGACTTTGGCGCATCTGACCGCCTAAGGGATGAGATCGCAGCCTTGGGCTGGAGGGTTAAGGACACAAAAGAAGGCCAGCAATTGGAGAAATGATAAAGGGCGGGCGGGACACCCCGCCCTTTTCTTTTTGTGCGGTGAAATGCGATAAAATTACCGCGCAATATTTCACAAGGAGACTTTAATGCGCGCGGTAGATATCATCATCAAAAAACGCGACAAGCAGGAACTGACTGGCGCTGAGATCGAATACTTTATTGAGGGTTTTACCAAAGGGGATATTCCGGATTATCAGGCTTCCGCCTTTGCCATGGCCGTACTGCTCAATGGAATGACGCCCTTCGAAACCGCCGACCTGACCCTTGCAATGGCAAAGTCCGGCCAGGTGCTCGACCTTTCGACGATCGTTGATATTGCGGTGGATAAGCATTCCTCAGGCGGCGTGGGGGATAAGACCAGCATCTCGGTCATGCCGATGGTGGCTGCCTGCGGCTTACCGGTCGGCAAAATGTCTGGCCGCGGACTTGGGTTCAGCGGCGGCACGCTCGATAAATTGGAATCCATCCCTGGCTATCGTGTGGATCTTTCCACGGATGAATTCAAGAAACAACTCAAGGAAAAAGGCATTGTGCTCACTGGTCAATCCATGGACCTTGCGCCTGCAGATGGAAAAATGTATGCGCTTCGCGATGTGACCGGAACCGTCCCCTCCATGCCGCTGATCGCTTCCTCAATCATGTCGAAGAAGATCGCAGCCGGGGCGCAAGCCATTGTGTTGGATGTAAAGACCGGTTTAGGTGCCTTCATGCAGACTTTGGAAGAAGCCCGTGTGCTGGCAGACTTGATGGTGGATATCGGCCGCCTGGCTGGCAGAAAGACTGTTGCGCTGCTCTCCGATATGAATCAACCTTTAGGAGCAACCGTAGGAAATTCCCTGGAGATGATCGAATCTATTGAGACTTTGAAAGGCGGCGGCGCGCCGGATTATGTGGAGCATTGCTTGCACGTGGCGGCGCATGTACTGGTGGTTGGCCAGCGCACCAAAGATCTGGCCGAAGCCCGCGCCATGGCAGAGAAGTGTATTGCAGATGGCAGCGCGCTGGATAAATTGCGTGTGTTGGTGGCCGCCCAGGGTGGGGATGTCTCCTATGTGGACGATTTCTCGAAGTTCGAACGGGCCAGGTTCATCGAAACTGTCAAAGCCCCTCGTAGCGGATTCGTCTCCCAGGTCCATGCACGGATCGTGGGCGAGGCCTCCGTCGTTCTGGGCGCCGGGCGCGCCAAAAAAGGAGATCCCATCGACCATGCGGTCGGCTTCGTCATTCATAAAAAGGTGGGTGACAAGGTTCGCGAGGGTGATGCCCTGTTCGAGGTCCACGCTAATGATGAGGCGAAGTTGGAGGAAGCGCGCAAGGCAGTACTTTCAGCCTATCGGTTTAGCGATGAATCTGTCCCGCCATTGCCGCTGTTTTACGAGTAAAATAGCGCATAGTCTAGAGAATTTGTTTATAATTGGCATATTTCATCTGTACAAATCGTTGCCCAATAAGAAATTTCGAATTTGCGAACTGAGCGTTCATCAACAGGATTAGGACAATGGCAAAAGTCTCATTGAGAATTTATAACCGCGAGATCGAACGGCTCATCGAACAGGGAAGTGTCGATGAGGCAATTGCTCATTGTCGCCACATTCTCGTTACATTCCCAAAACATCTCGAAACCTATCGCCTGCTTGGCAAAGCATATCTCGAAGCACGCCGCTATTCTGAAGCCGTGGATATTTTTGGCCGCCTCCTGATGGCTGTGCCCGATGATTTTGTGTCGCACGTTGGTCTGAGCATCATCCGTGACGAAGAGAACAAACTGGATGACGCCATCTGGCATATGGAACGCGCCTTTGAAGTGCAGCCTTCCAATGCCGCCATTCAAGGTGAGTTGCAGCGGCTGTATGGTCGCCGCGATGGAATGGAACCGCCCAAGGTTCGTATGACGCGCGGCGCGCTGGCCCGCATCTATGTGCAGGGCGATCTGTATCCACAGGCCATTACAG
>DAOQBX010000258.1:0-3550 GCA_035340155.1 Anaerolineales bacterium
GCCCCGAAGGCGCGATCATATTTTTTGCGGTTGGCAGCGAGACCACTGCTCAGGGCGGCCGACCAGTTATTGAAGGCCGTCAGAACCGCGTCGAAGCGGGTATCCACAGCGAGGGCGGCCCAGGTCTTATCCGCGCTGGCGCTTTGGCTGAAAGCCACGGCCACCTGGTCTGCGGTCATGTTCGGGTTCGCGGCCAGTTGCGCGAGAACGAGGTCATACTGCAACCCCTCCCAACCGACATATTCCTGTGAGCCGGTCACAGTGGCGGCGTGACCATGCCACAAGTTGAGGATTTCAATGGAGGCCATATTGCAGCCATCGTAACCGACCACATCGATAAAGCCGAGTGAGGGGATGGCGGCTTTCTGCTCTTCATAGTCCAGGGTGTCGGCATTGGTATCGTCGGCCATCACATAACCGGGATGCCAATTCCAGCCATGCCCCCAGAAGACCAAGGCGTAATGGTCGGCGGGATAATTCGTCTTCGACCAGCTGACGAAGTCAACCAGCGTTTGCGGGTCGCCCATGTTGCGCTCGCCCCAATCGGCGACAGCACTGGCCGAGTCCGCCACCATGCCCGGCGTGACGTGATACAGCTTCGTCGTCTGCCAGTCGCCACGGCTGGTGTCATAGCCGGGGCCGCGATCGGCCAGAGCCACCACCTGTACGTTCGCATTTGAACCGGTGGGAGCAAGTTCCAACTCCAGGTCTTTTACAACATAGTCTTCAAGATTGTTATCCCCCGAGATGTACACCATCACCGTCCATTTTGCTTTTGGGGCGGGTGCGGCTGCGACCGTGCCGGTGAGGGTGACGAGCAAAACGAGCATCATGAATAACAACAGTACTGACTTGCGCATGGTTCCTCCGTTGGCGTAGGATGGATTTGAACAACGCCATCAGTATAGCATTCCGGCAAATGCGATTCAAGTCGCCCGGATATACTAGAGCCACCTTTTATTCTTGGAGGAAGAATGAGCATTCAAGACGCTTATAACGAATGGTCGCATATCTACGACTCAAATCAGAACCGCACACGGGACCTCGATGAACAAGTGCTGCGCTTCGCTCTTAACGAACAGCGGTTCCCATCCATTTTGGAGATCGGCTGCGGGACAGGGAAGAACACAGCCTTTCTTGCAGAGATCGGCGCTCAGGTTCTCGCGCTCGACTTTTCCGAAGGGATGATCGCCAGAGCCCGCGAAAAGGTGACCGGGTCTCACGTCCGCTTTCAATTCGCGGACCTGACCCGGCCCTGGCCCTGTGCTGAAGCCGACTTTGATCTGATCGTTTGCTGCCTGGTTCTGGAGCACATCCAGGATCTTGGCCATATCTTCGCCCAGGCCGCGCGGACGCTGAGGCCGGGTGGCCGCTTCTTCATCAATGAACTGCATCCCTTCAAGCAATACGGTGGCACAAAAGCGCGCTATGAGCGCGGCACAGACGTAGTGGAAGTGGATGTCTTTATCCATCACATTTCGGAGTTCATTCACGCAGCGGAAGGGAGTGGCTTAAGGCTGCTG
This sequence comes from Anaerolineales bacterium, assembly GCA_035340155.1. Lineage (GTDB taxonomy): Bacteria > Chloroflexota > Anaerolineae > Anaerolineales > Villigracilaceae > Villigracilis. The sequence continues at coordinate 1,524 of DAOQBX010000258.1, forward strand.
AAATTCGAAGAGGTCTGGCACGAGGATGATGCGGACAAGCCCCCAAGGCTTGCGTCCTTCTTATTCGAGAAGTCATATTAAGGGCGTGAAGAGGAGGAACAAATTGCAAGCCGGGTTCGTCTGAAGACCATGCGAACTCTAACTGGAATTCTTTTCTCAAGCCTGCTCATTTTTGTAGCGGGTTGTTCAACGCCCAAAGCGACACCGCCCCTTGCCCAGCCAGCGACTGCGACTCTTGCTGTTCATCTGCCGGGGTCGCCAGTTCTGACAAAGGCCGATGCTGAAACGGTCGCCAATGAATTGATGCAGGGGCCCGGTGGGATTCAATGGAGCGCGCCCCCTGTTTTCGAATTCGTGCAGGAGATGAGTTATGAAGACGCGCAACGGATGATCGGCGTAGGCGAGCCGGAATATGACCGCTGGCTGCCCGAAACAAGAGTGTGGCTGGTGGTCGTCAGCGGTTCCTGCCTGGTAACGCCACTGGACCCGAACCAGGCCAACCCGGAACCCCTGCCTTACGAGGGATGTCTGTTTTCACTCTTCGCCGCCCAAGACGGAGAAATAATCGCCCTGGGCGACGCCGTTTGTTCGGCTGTCCAGTAGGGGTATGGTTGGAATTGACCGGAGTGGATCCGGCCTGGTTGAAGACAATGAAGCCAACAACCGTATGAGGGGAGGCCGGGTGAGGATTCCCAACCCGACCCCCGGCAACTTCACCATCTTCTTTCTATTTGATCAAGCCTGCTTTTCTTTTACGGCGGGTTGAAAGGAAATAACTGACAAAGGTCAGGATGAAAAAAGTAGCCGCCACTCCTGTGAATAAAGCCGTTTTGCCTTGTTGTAACGATTCGATCATGCCGTTGCGGGGGTTAAGGAGAGTGTGCAGGAAGATGAACGAACAACTTACCAGGCTGATGATCCAGCCTGGGCGGCTGTTCTTCTTAATCTTACGTCCAAGCCCTTCGGAGAGATCAAGCAATTGGACGAAGATATTCTCCAGCGCCACGGCAAAGATGATCAATAAAAAACCCTCCAGGCCGCTGATCAGGTTAAACAGGTTCTCGCTCAGGGGCAGATCCTTGATGATGGTTGTAAGGCTTGTTAATCCCCAGGCGCCAATGCAGATCAACCCATAGGTGGTCGAACTGATGCGGGTAAGGACCTGGGTTTGCTGCCTGGTGAGCTTTTCCTCGTCCAGGCGTATGGCCTCGGGGGAACCAAACATCAACCCGGGTAACAGGGATAGGACGCGTGAGGTACCAAGCGACACTAATGCAATGAAAACATTGGTGGGGCGGACGGTGAGTTCCGCCTCGATCTTCCATTTTCGGATCTGCCGCCATTGCAGGAGGTCATCAAGAATACCTACGATTCCGAAGGCAATGATCATTTCCGCCAGGAACAACAGGCCTTTTAGGGTGAAGGGATTCCAGGTCTTATCCAAAAGTGTAAAGACCAGCCCGTAAAATATGGTGATGCCGATCAAGCCCAGGATCTCAAATGCCGTTTGGTTTTGCCGGGTCGTCTTCTGGAGTGTTTCCCTTGCCTGCCTTTGGACCTCGTTGATCATTGCCACGAAGGCGAAGCGTTCGATCAAACCGGATTCGTTTTGGGTCAAAAGGCGGGTGAACAAATCCACGGCAACAGCAAAGGGAAGCATCAGAAATATCGCCGCAAAGACGTTTCCCCCGATTACTTGAGGGTCTGGGGAGATATCTTGCGGTGTGGGGATGTACCTTGAAAGTTCCGGCACATAAGGACCGGAGGCCCGATAGGGGTTGCCCGGCTCTTCAACTGGAGCGGGCTGGGCCGGCGGTTCCCCTGCAAGATTGATATTGGCTACAAAGATATCATCCCCGCCAGAAGGTGGCGTGCCAGGGTTCCCAAATGTGCCATCGGTGCTGCCTGCTATCAACAAGTTGGATGCCCCTACCGGCAGAACCACCCTTATCCCATCTGACCCTGTGGAGCCATAGAAAGTATTCCAGACTAGATTTCCTTGAAGGTCGAATTCAGCAATAAAACCG
>DAOQBX010000259.1:0-3549 GCA_035340155.1 Anaerolineales bacterium
TAACAAAATGACACTTACAAAAGAAGCCGTTCTCAAAGCACTGGGTACCGTTCAGGAACCCGACCTCGGACAAGACCTGGTGACCCTCAACATGATCCACAACCTGGAGATTACCGGTGACAAGGTTGCATTCACCGTAATGCTCACGACCCCGGCCTGCCCACTGCGCGGCAAGATCGAAGCGGACTGTCGCAAAGCAGTCGGCGCGGTGGAGGGCGTGAAAAGCATTGAAGTAAAAATGGACTCGGATGTTCCCAATGATGGACGAATGCGTGGCTTGGTCAATATGCCCATCCGCAACGCTATTGCCATCGGGTCGGGAAAAGGCGGCGTGGGGAAATCCACGGTGTCGGTCAATGTGGCGGTGGCGCTCGCGAAAACAGGAGCCCGCGTCGGGTTGATGGACGCGGATATCTACGGCCCGAACACACCGACCATGCTGGGCGTGGAGAAACTCCCTCCGCCGAACGGACCACGCATCATCCCCGCCCAGGCGTATGGGCTCAAAATGGTCTCAATGGGGCTGCTGGTCAAACCCGGGCAGCCGCTGATCTGGCGCGGACCGATGCTCAACTCGGCCATCCGTCAGTTCTTGAGCGATGTGGAATGGGGTGAACTGGATTACCTGATCATCGACCTCCCGCCGGGCACTGGTGACGCGGCGCTTTCGCTCGCGCAGGCGCTACCCCTCAGCGGCGCAGTGATCGTGACGCTGCCGCAACTGGTCTCGCTGGAAGATGCGGGGCGCGGCCTGAACATGTTCAAGACGCTCGAAGTGCCGATCCTTGGCATCGTGGAGAACATGTCGTACCTGGACCTGCCCGACGGCACACGCATGGACTTGTTCGGAAGCGGCGGCGGCGAACAACTGGCACAGGCAACCGAAACAGCCTTCCTCGGCAAGGTACCGATCGACCAAAATGTGCGCATCGGTGGCGACAGCGGCAAGCCGATCGTGGTTAGCGAGCAGGAATCACCGGTGGCAAAGGCCTTTACTGAGATCGCGCAAAAGATCGCGCAGAAGGTATCCGTTTCGGCATTGGGCACCAACAACACTCTGCCGATCAATATTGTCGAGTAGATGACCGATAATTCACAGATAGCGATTTCCATCAGCCCTTGAGGAGATATCCTTGGGGGCTTTTTATTTTGACGAATTGAGCCGAAGACTAGAGAGGCGAAGGTTCGAGTTCGTCGTATAATCGCACCTCACAACCCCTATGACCACACACACTCACAATCCTTCCCTCACCCTCGCATCTGTGCGCAAGGAGGTATGGCGCTGGGGCGGGCTGATCGTACTCATCTACCTGATGGATGTGATCGCCTTCCCGCTGGTGCCATATATCTATCGCGAAGGAACGATGCTCGACCTGGAGATGATCCTGCGGAACGGCGGGCAATGGTTCATCTGGCCGTATATGCTGGGATTGGGACTGCAATTCTACGGGGGCTGGCACATTGTGCGGACGCTGCACGCCTTCTCAAAACAAAACCTTGAAGAAGCGCAGACCTTGCGCGGGACGATCCTGGGCATTGGCATTGCCAGCGGCGTGGTGCTGCTGGGACTGTACCCCATCACCGCGCTGGACGTGGCAGTGTATGTGGTCAATGCGCGCATTTGGACGCTCTACGGCGGTAATCCGTTGACCACGCCGCCGGAGGCATTCCCCAACGACGCGTACGTGCGGTTCGCGGGCGAGTATGCAAGCAAGACCTCACCCTACGGCCCGGTGTGGGAGATGACGGCACAGATCCCTGCGCGGCTGGGGATCACCGAGATCGCAAGCGGCATAGTGGCCATGAAGATCATCGCGCTGCTGGCGGTGGTGGGCATCGCAGTGCTGGTCGGATGGTATGCCAGGCAGCAGAACGCGGGGAGCGTTGTCAGCGGGGTGACCGCCCTGGGATTTTTCGTACTCAACCCGCTGGTATTGTTTGAAGCGGTCGGCAACGGGCACAACGACATCCTAATGGTGGCCTTCGTCACGTTGGGGTTGATCCTCTGGCAGCGCGGACGTTGGACATGGGCCACGCTGGCCTTGACCCTGGGAACGTTGGTGAAACTACCGGCTTTGATCGTGCTGCCATTGTTCGGACTATCGGTCTTGATGGAGACCGACTCGTGGAGCGAGCGCATCAAACGCGGACTTGGAATGGCCGCCATTTTTCTGACGGTATTCCTAGGCCTGTACCGCCTGATGGGACCGTTCCCGGATGTGTTCACCGGGGTGATGCAGTCGTTCTCGCGGCGGAGTTTCTCGCCCGCATATGCCACGTACGTGATCGTGCGCGAGGTCGCACCGGGGTTGAGCGCATATATCCTCTCGCAATCACGCAGTGTGTTGCTGGCCGTGTACGCCCTGATCGCGCTGGCGCAACTACGCCGGAGGTTGACCTTCCTTGAGGCGGGCTTCGCCGCAACGATGGCCATGATCTACCTGACCAACGCCTTTCGCATGTGGTACATCCTGTGGCTGCTGCCTTTTGCGGCATTGAACCTGAACTCGCGCACCTACTGGCGCAGTTATATCTTCAGCCTGACGACCGAATTCAGCATTCTGAGTTACTACGTATTGTGGCGCTGGTCCCTGCGACATTGGGAATGGGGCGAGGTGACCGGCCCGCTTGCGCCATATTGGGATTACTTCAAGATCATGACGCCGTTCACAGTGACGTGGCAATTCACGCTGCCGTTCCTGGGGGATGTGATCGGGCGGTTGAAGGATGGAAAGAAATATTTGGAAGAGTTGTGGGTATAGGATTCGGCTTGTAATAACGGGGGATGCATCAAGCCAAAACAAAACGCAGCGGCGCAGACTCCTTGGCACGATCCGATCAACGGCGGCGGGGGTAGTTTGTTTGACTGCATCCACATGACAAGCATCCATCCGCGCTCATGACTTACATCCATATTTCCAGGCTTTCAGCATGAGCACGCCATGATTCAAACCGCGTGGGGCTATAATCCAGCATCGAATGGACTTGCGCAAGGCAAGGTAGAGTCCATCGGTCTTGTAAACCCTCGTCAGGCAGTCGTAAGAAGCAGCGGGCGAAGAACGAACCTGTGCAGGCCCATGTTCAAGATGCAAACCTTTATTCAGGAGAATATTCATGTTCAATAACCAAACCACGCCGATACGAAAAGTGGCGATCAGTACAGGCGGAGGCGATGCACCGGGATTGAATGCGGTCATTCGCGCGGCAACTTTATCGGCGCTCAAACACGGTTGGGAGGTCTTCGGAGTGCTCGACGGATTTCACGGCATCCTCTCACCGGAGGAATACCCGAACGGAGGGTTCGTCCCACTAACCCGCCAGCGCGTGAGCGGCATCACCCACCTGGGCGGAACCATCCTTGGGACAAGCAACCGGAACAACCCCATGCGTTACCCGATCACCCGCCCCGACGGAACCGTGGAGGAAGTGGACCGCACGGACGAGATCGTGCGCGGCTTCCGGCTGCACCATGTGGATGCGTTGATCACGGTGGGCGGCGACGGCTCGCTGGCCATTGCAAGGGCGCTTGCCAGCAAGGGCATGCGGCTG
>DAOQBX010000260.1:0-3531 GCA_035340155.1 Anaerolineales bacterium
TATGAAACGGGGAATCCGCTGGCGACCCTCTTCAGCGCCATGCATGAATCGGGTCACGCCATGTATGAGCAGGGTGTCAACCCGGCCTACGAGCGGACTTCCCTTGAGAGCGGCACATCGCTGGCGGTGCACGAGTCGCAATCACGTATGTGGGAGAATCTCGTCGGGCGTTCACTGCCGTTCTGGGAGCACTTCTTCCCCGGCCTAAAAAAGGCCTTCCCTGCACAGTTGGATGGCGTCAGCGCCAAAACTTTCTACAAGGGCATCAACAAGGTCGAGCCATCCTTTATCCGCGTCAATGCTGATGAAGCCACCTATAACATGCACATCATGCTGCGCCTTGAACTGGAGATCGGCATGGTGGAAGGCAGTATCGCCATCAAGGACCTGCCTGAGATCTGGAACGCAAAGATGCGCGACTACCTCGGTGTTACGCCTCCCAATGACGCTCTCGGCGTTCTACAGGATATTCACTGGTCCTACGGTTCCATCGGTTACTTCTCCACATATGCGCTCGGCAACATTGTCTCGGCGCAATTGTGGGAAAAGATCAACAAGGACATCAAGGACCTCGATGAGCAGATCCGCAAGGGCAAGTTCGATGCACTACTGGCCTGGCTGCGCGAAAAGATCCACAAATATGGGCACAAATATGACCCGCAGGATCTCATCCAAAAAGCCACTGGCTCACGCATCGACTCGGCGGCATATGTTCGGTACCTGACCAAGAAATACTCGGATATTTACGGGCTGTAACCTGAACGGAGAATCCACCAAGAGACGCCCTGCCTGAAAGGGCGTCTCTTCTTATGCCTATGAAATACAGACTGATCATCCTCGCTTCTCTTCTTGGACTTTTAGCGGCCTGCTCCCAATCCATCGACTCTGCGCCGACTCCGTATCCGCCCGATTACTTGCCGACCATGGTTGTGCTGACCGGGCAGGCCATACTCGCCACTGCCAATGCCACAACACCCACCCCAATTTCCACAGAAACCCAGATTCCTACTTCGACCCCGGAACCAGTTGCAGATGCTCCCAGCCCCACGCCTACTTTTGCGGCTGGGTTTACAGAGTTTGCACAGATCCGTTTCCTGTCGCCGGGGCCGATGTCCAGCTTAATTTCGCCGTTCAATGTGCAGGCCATTGTCGCAGCGGGGGAAAGTGAACGGGTGCAAGTGGACCTGCTCGGCGAAGATGGACGCGTGCTCCAGCGTGAGATCAAAAAACTGACTCGCAATCCGCTGGGTATCTTCCAGCGCTTTGAGATCTCTTATGAGATTCGCGCCGTTTCTGAAAAAGGGTACATCCGCATCAGCACCAGGGATGACTTTGGGAAGATCCAGGCGTTGAACACCATGCCGGTACTGCTGTATTCCATCGGCGATGCCCAGGTCAACCCGCCGGGGAATATGATCTATGAGCGAGTTATGGTGGAGGGACTGGAGGAGAAGGCCAATTTCTATGCCGGAGAGGTGAGCCTCAAAGGACGCATCTGGCCGTTCAACGACCAGCCTGTAGTAGTGGAATTGCTTACGCAGGAAGGCAAGCCGCTTTCTTCGCGCATTCTGGGTTTTGACGGCATTGACACCCAATCTTTTGAGACCACCCTGCCCTATAAAGTGAGTGAACCTACTCCCGCGCGCCTGACCTTCCGGCAGGATAATCCGCTGTTGTTGGTTGAAGATCCCGACCTTGGAAAGTTGGTTTATGTCTATACTGTGGAAGTGGTTTTAAACCCGTGATTTGACTTGCCAAAATAAGTTGAAATGGTATAATCTGCCCGCTATCCGGGGTGTGGCTCAGACCGGTAGAGCGCACGGTTCGGGTCCGTGAGGTCCCGAGTTCAAATCTCGGCACCCCGACTGCACCGAAAGAAAAGACTCCCACCCGAAGGGAGTCTTTTGATTTAATCGCCAGCGGTTGCTGATAGCGAATTTTGCAACGAAGCAGGCAGCGCTGCCAGATCGAACTCTATCTCCCAAGTCTCCACATGCTGCGTAGACTCGCCGGGATCCAATTTGACCAGTGGGGACAGACTCTCAAGTTCAACAAATTCCTCATTGCAGTATATCTCGGCGTTGCTGTTGTTGTCCGGATACATGAGGTTCGTCTGCACACTGAAGGTCTTTTTAAAAAGAACGTCATCCACCCAATATGCGAGCCAGCCCTGCGGGTTGAAGTATCCCATTTTGAAGGGCGGGAGCGAATCGGCTTTGAAAAGGATGAAGTCGTCGCGCAGGCTGAGGCGCGGATCATTGATGCGGCTGTAGGGCCAGAAGGAGAGGTTGCGGTTGGGCAATAATCCGGCAGTATCCACGTTTCCGACCGGCATGGGTAAAACGGCGGTCCCGCCCATGCGAAATTGGGTGATCGTCCACGGGGCGAGTTCCACAGGCCACAGCCCGTCATTGATGAGGGTGTGGGTGAGTGTTGCGGCGGCTTTATCCGGCGCGAGTTGAATTTCGATGCGTTTGCGGATGCCCGAACCGGGTTCTGTTTGCGTTTCAAGGATGACGCCATTGGGCAGGTCAGTGATCTTCAACTCACCGGTATCGGGCGCGTAGGTGCGGGGCATGGCTTCGGGTGCGTGCCACAGACGATGCCCGCCGCGGAAATAAAAATCGCCATAGGGTGTTGGGATGGGCGGCTGGTGACTCATATCTGCCAGCAGATTCGTTTTGCCTGTTGGCGTCAGCCTCGAAATACGCAGTGAATGGGTGAAATATTCGAGTTCAAGAAAGTCGTTTTTGAGAGTGCGTTTGTTCATACAGGGCTGTCTGCCTTCAGGTCGAGCCAATCCATCTCTTGCGGAGTTAATTTGATTTCTGCCGCTTCGATATTTTCTTCAAATTTCTTTTTGCTATGCGGTCCCACCACCGCGAACATTTTCATGGGTTGGTTCATCACAAACGCCAATGCGATCTGTGCAGCCGTTACGTCTTTCTCTTTCGCCAGCGTTTCAGTGCGTTCGAGCCTTTGGAAGTTCGCTTCCTTGGCATACGTCCGCACAACGACTTCGTCCCACTCCCGTTCGCCGAAGGTGTTCAAGTTGTCGCGGCTGAACTTGCCGGAAAAGAATCCACTTGCCAGCGGCGACCAAACCAGCAAAGGCATTTGATTTTTGGCATACCACTCGCGCGCTTGTGTGCCTTCGTCTCCGCTGATGCTGAGGCACAACGGCCACGGTTCGGTGTGAGACTCTGCCAGGCTGTATTGCGGGCTGCTGGCGACAAAGGATGCAAGCCCATTTGCCTGAGCGTAGCGGTTCGCCGCTTCCATGCGTTGATGGGACCAGTTCGATGCTCCAAAGGCATGGATGCGACCCGCCTGTTGGTGCTCGTTCAAGGCGTGGATGATCGGCTCAACGGGTAGATTCGGATCGTCGCGGTGAAGCAGATATAAGTCGATGTGATCCGTCTTGAGTCGTGCCAGTGAATCGAACAGGTCTGCGGTGATGTCGAAGGGAGTCATCCTACGGCGGTCTTCAGAGTGTGCTCCGCCTTTGGTGATGATGACCATCTTCTCGCG
>DAOQBX010000261.1:0-3506 GCA_035340155.1 Anaerolineales bacterium
TATCATTTGTATACGAGGTGATCATGAAAATCTTAACGGTGGATATTGGCACAGGCACGCAGGATATTTTTCTTTACGATTCGGATCTCGACGTTGAGAACGGATTCAAACTCATCCTGCCTTCGCCTACCATGATGGTTTATCGTCGTCTCAAACAGGCGCTTCGGGCGCGGACCCCGATGCTGCTCACCGGCCATCAAATGGGGGGCGGCCCTTCAGCCTGGGCCATCGAAGAAGTCGCTCGTTCCGGGATCCCCGTCTATATGACGCCATCGGCGGCCACAACGTTGAACGATGAGTTGGATAAGGTAAGTGCATTGGGAATCCAGATCGTTTCAGAGGACGAGGCTAGAGGTCTCAAATCAAAAACCGAACACCTGGAATTAAAGGACTTCGATTTTGCCCTGATCTCCAAAACCTTTTCCGATTACGGCGTCTCATTGAAAGACCTCGGCGCAGCGGCTGTGGCCGTCTTTGACCATGGCATCGCTCCCGCGGGGGTTTCAGACAGGCAGTTTCGTTTCGATTACCTGGACGAGCGCATCAAAACCAGGAATTCACTTTCCGCCTTTGCCTTTCTCTCGGATGAAATTCCATCCATCATGACCCGCTTGCAATCTGTCGCAGACTCGGCCCATGATCTGCCCTGTCCGTTGGTGGTGATGGATACTGCTCCTGCCGCCGTGCTGGGCGCGAATTTCGACCCGCTGGTATCGGCACGCCAACGGAAGATCATCTGCAATGTGGGCAACTTCCATACGCTGGCGTTTCGTCTCGGAGAACAGGGCATCGAGGGAGTCTTCGAGCATCATACCGGCGAGATCGACCTGGGGAAATTGGAAAACCTGCTCCACAAACTGGCCGATGGTTCACTGAAGCACCAGGATGTCTTCGACGACATGGGACATGGTGCATTGATCTATTCGGGTGCGGTCTTTGATTTTGGAAAAGATGAGTTCGACGTGGTTGTGACAGGGCCGAGGCGGTCCATATTCCAGACAGAAAACGAAGGCCGTTTACGGCCGTATTACGCTGCCCCATTTGGAGATATGATGATCGCAGGTTGTTTTGGTTTGCTGGCGGCTACAGCGGAGGTCCTGCCCCAGTTGGGAGAACCCGTTCACAGGTCACTGCGAAGCGGGCATGGGCGAGGTGTCGCGCCGTGGGATGTGCGCGGATAAATATTCGCGCCTGAATTTAAGTCTTAGAGAGTCATATCGTAGCGTTGCTCGATAAGCGGGACGCCAAAGGCAGTGGAGGGTTTCTCCTCGGTGAGGCGGTATCCATAGCGCATGTATAGTTTGGCAGCGGTCAACTGCTGCTCTGTCGTCCACAAATAAGAGGATCGGTATCTGCAGCCGCGCATGAATTCCATGAAAAGGTCCAGCAGTTTCGAGCCAAGGCCGAAACCACGGTACTCCGGTTCGAGCAAAAAGTAGCGCAACTGTGCCGCGTCTCCGCGGTCCATCAGGACCAGCGAGCCGACCATGCGATCCTCGTGTTCGCAAACCCAAATGCGATTCCGCATCGGTTCGTATCTTTCCAGAAATTCGGCCAGGCTTTGGGCAACATAATGCTCGAAAGGCCGGGAGTATCCATACTCTTTGTAATACAGCCTGCCGTGCATGGACATGATCGCACCGACATCCCCGGCACGAAGCTCGGTACGGATTGGAATGTGGTTAAGGGTAATTTGGTTGTTCATGGGGCACAATCATATCCATCTTCCCTCCAAGAACGTCACAAAAGATGACAGGGTATCCTTTTGCAAATTTTGCAGGTGCCTTGCTAGTGAATGGATAAATTTATTTTAATTCGAAATCCGCTTCGCGATCTGGATATAAACCCATCGCCAAACCATCATACCTAGCGCGTTGGTGCCTCCAAGGGCAAGGGCGAAGATGGGAATACCAGCAGTGTTGAACCAGGCAGCACGAAGAATGACCGCCGTTGGCGCAGCGAAGAACACCGCCAGCGGGATACGTAGCAGGTTTTTAGGTTGTGAAATGATCTGTTCATCGAACAGGCCAAACCACGGAGCCAGCACGAACCAACTGAAGATGACGGGAAAGAAAGCTGCCCCCATGCGCGGCAGAAAGGTCGCGCCGGTTTCTCCGTGGGTGGCAAAGCCGATGATAGTGAGCAAGGCAATGGCAAGCACATCGCCGAGGATAAGAAGATATTTTTTGTTCATGGAGTTTTCTAAAAAAGGTGACAACCGCTTTCGAAAGCAGCTGTCACCTGTGGTTATTATTACTCTCTTCTGCCCTTGGTCACAATTCGAATGGGTGTGCCCAAGAAACCGTACTCTGCGCGGATCTGGTTTTCGAGGTAGCGAAGGTAGGTGAAGTGCATTAACGTCGGATCATTGACGTAGATCATGAAGGTTGGCGGGTCGCTGCGGACCTGGGTGCCGTAGAACATCTTGAGCGCGCGCCCGGCGTGAGTGGGATGCGGATGCGCATCCTGTGCCCTGTGGATGATCTCGTTGATCTTGGATGTCGTCAGACGGGCAAGGCGTTCTTCCTGGACACGCAGCGCCATAGGCATGACCTGATCCACGCGCTGACCGGTCTTGGCAGAGATATATAGAATGGGAACATAGGATACAAAATTCAGATCGTTGAGAATCTTTTCTGTGTAGGCTTCCATGGTCGTGCCATCTTTTTCGATGGCATCCCATTTGTTGACCAGCACCACGCAGGACTTCCACTCGTCTTTGATGAAACCTGCAATGTGCGCATCCTGGGCGGTGATGCCGGTGGTGGCGTCGATCATCAACAAAGAGACATCAGCGCGCTCAATGGCCTTGAAGGAGCGCAGCACGCTGTATTCCTCCACGCCTTTTTCGATCTTACCGCGCCGACGGATGCCCGCCGTGTCGATCAACGTGACGGGCAGACCTTCATACTCGATCTGCATATCAATGGCGTCGCGCGTGGTCCCGGCAATGGGACTGACGATGACGCGTTCCTCACCGACCAGTTTGTTCAGCAGGCTCGACTTCCCAGCATTGGGTTTCCCGACGAGAGCGATCTTGATGTTCTCGTCCTGCTCCTCTTCCTTCTGTTCAGGCATGGCGTTGATCAGCGCATCCAGCAAGTCGCCGGTATCGGTGCCATGGATGGCGGAAATGGGGTAGGGTTCGCCAAGGCCGAGTTCGTAGAATTCTGTAGCCTGGTCGCGGCGTTCCCGCGATTCGCATTTGTTCACCGCCAAAAAGATAGGCGGTAGAAAACTTCCATCTTCCTGCTTGCGCTGCATCCGGCGCAGAATGCCCGCCACTTCGCGGTCAGGCTCGGTGACGCCGGTCTCGCCATCGGTGATGAAGAGCACCGCCAGGTGCAGCGAATGGCGGATCTCCTCGAGCAGCTGGAGCACTTGCGCCTGGACCGAGACGTCCAGCGCCGACACCGGCTCGTCGGCGATCAGCACCTCGGGCTCCATCGCCAGCGCCCGCGCGATGCAGATCCGCTGGCGCTGGCCGCCCGAGAACTGGTGCGGAT
>DAOQBX010000262.1:0-3497 GCA_035340155.1 Anaerolineales bacterium
GGCAACGGCCTGATGGGCCTTGTCGCCGGTTTGGCCATGTCCCAGATCAAAGACTTCCGCGCCCGCCCCGATATCATCAAAGCGGTGGTGTATGGTGTGATCGGTATTGCGGTCGGTATGCTGTTCGCCTCCTTGACTGAAATGATCGTTGGCGGCATTGATATCAATACCGCGTTGGTTGGTTATTTCACCCCCGCCGTCATTGGTAACGTTGTGGTGACGGTCATCCTCGTTCCTGTCTTGATGATCGCGTTCGCCGCGGTCGCATCCCGCAGAGGCCGCTAAGCCATTATGTTGGTCACCTGGAAGTACCGTCCGCGTAATTCCTTCGTTCAGCGCCTGGACCCGCGCACACGCCTGATCTTCTTTGTGTGTGTGATCCTTGCACTGACGGTCCCCGATATTTGGGACTTTCGCATCATCCTTCCCATGTTCTTTGTTTCGCTGACCCTGTTTCTGATATCTCATGTCGAGTGGAAGGATGTAAAGCGGATTTTGCCCTACATGTTCATCCTGGTGTTCTTCATCGTGGGGTTGAACGGTCTTCTTTCGGGGCGCGGCGGTCCTTCCTCAGTGACCAACCTTCCTTCGCCGGTTGTATTTAAGGTCTTGTGGGGAATTCCCATCACGGTTTCAAAGATGTGGTTTGCGCTGACCCAGGTCACGCGTATGTTCACAATGGCGCTTTTGGTCATTCCGATCCCATACACAATGGATCCGAACATCTATGGTACCGCGTTCAAGCGCATGGGTGCATCGGACAAGGTCTCTTTTACGATGGACCTGGCGTTCCGCTTTTTGCCGACCTTTGCGCGTGATTTCATGATCACGATGGATGCGCAACGAGCACGCGGATATGAGATGGATAAGTTACAGGGTGGTTTGGCGGCAAAGATCCGAAAACTTGCGCCGTTGATCATCCCGGTGGTAATGCAATCCACGGTTACCGGCGAGGAAGTTGTCGATGCAATGGATCTGCGCGCCTTCGGTACCAAACCGCGCACATGGCTGAAGGATCTCAAATATGCTCCACGAGATTATGTCCTGCTCGGGCTGGGCGTTGCCATCTTTATCATCTGCTGTGTGTTGAAATGGGGTTTTGGTATTGGCGGCTATTATGTTCCGGATTTCTTCGCCAACTTGTTTATTTGATACTGAAGGACATCAAAACCGCCGCTTCAAGCGGCGGTTTTGATTCGGTCAATACCGGGGGGAAAGTTCACCGGCAGTTATATTGAAATCTAGATGGTTTTGCTCGGGAGCGAAGACACAGGTGGCGAAGTTGGTGAAGGCGCACGGCGGATTGTAGGCCTTGTTGAAATCGATGAAGACCTTGCCATCGGATTCCACGTCAGTCACGAGGTAGCGGCCGGTTGGGTAGGTCGCATCTTTGCTGGTGGGATCGCGGAATCGCAGGAATAAAGTTCCATCGTCTTCTTTGTTGACATCCAATTTATATGCGCGGCCTTCAAACTCGAAGGTCAGGTAACCTTCTACAGGGAACTCAGCCTTTTCGCCGGTCAGGTCAGGGAAGTAGGCCATCTTGGGGCGTTCGTAGGCGGTGAAGGTTGCGGGGAGGCGGAACTTCTCGTCAATGTCGTACCAGGTTCGAGCGGGGAAGGATCGCCGTTCTTCGCGCTGGTTATCCCAAAGGCGTACACCCATCCGATTCCCGCGTTGGATCACTACCATTTGGATATCCTCCAGCATGATGAAACTTGGGTTCTCGGAGATATCCGGTTGCAGCAGGGAGAAGTCGGTCAGTTTGTCGTTGACCTTTATTTTTTGGTCTGGGTTGGCTCGCAGCGATACGGATTTGCCGTTGTAGTCGAAATAACCAACACTGGCAGGGATGCGTTCGGGAAGTTGGATCTCGCACTTCGAGTCGGAGCCGAACTGATTTTTGCCGAGTTTGAGCCAGAAGAGTCCAGCCAGTGCGAGCCAGCCGTTCTCTTTTCGGATGGTCTCGTCGCGTTCCTGACGCCATTCCTTGAGGGCCTGTCGATAGGTTTTATCGGTCATATATTGAAATTATACCAAAATGATTTTTTGTGCATATTACACGTTCGTTTTTGATAAAATCACGCCTGCAAGTGCAGAATCAACCAAACTTTGAGGAGAGCATTCATGGGATTGAAACCCGATCATTGGATTCGCAATATGGCTTTGGAACATAAGATGATCGAGCCGTTTGTGCATAAGCAGGTGCGCCAGGGGGTGATCTCGTACGGGGTTTCATCGTACGGCTACGATGTCCGCGTTGCGGATGAGTTCAAGATATTTACCAACGTGTTCTCGGCCACGGTGGACCCCAAGAATTTTGATACCAGTTCGATGGTGGATTTCAAAGGGGATGTGTGCGTTGTGCCGCCCAATTCTTTTGCGCTGGCGCGGACGGTGGAGTATTTCCGTATTCCCCGGAAAGTGCTGACCGTCTGTTTGGGGAAGTCCACCTATGCGCGCTGCGGGATCATTGTCAATGTAACGCCTTTCGAACCGGAATGGGAAGGGTTTGTGACGTTGGAGATCTCGAACACCACGCCTCTGCCCGCCAAGATCTATGCCAACGAAGGACTGGCCCAGGTGCTTTTCTTTGAAGCGGACGAGGAATGCGAAACTTCCTATGCTGACAAGAAGGGCAAATACCAGGGGCAGAAGTCCATTGTATTGCCCAAATTGTAGACTGCGCATCTTCCCGGCCGGATGTTTACCCTGTGCCGGGAAATTTTTTAACTGCTGACCAGGAGCACGGCCATGACCGAAATCACCGCTGAAGATAACATTCTTGAACAGATCGCATCCATTCAAAAAGAGATGACCCAGGTCATGATCCGGTTGACGCGCATCGAGAACCCGCAGGTTTCATCGATCAACCTTGAACTGACACAGTTGATCCGTGCGCTGGTCAAGTTGAAGGGGGATGTGCACCATAATTTTCGTTCCTACGGCCAGCGTCTGGATGCGATGATGGGAGTGGGCAGTGCCATCAATTCTTCTTTGGGCCTGACGCGCGTGCTGGAAGAGGTGATGGATTCCCTCATCAAGTTGATGAGTGCCGAGCGCGGCTTCTTGATGCTTCGGGACGAGCACGGAGTTTTTCGCGTCCGTCTTGCGCGCGATGCCAAACACCGCAACCTGGCGGAGGACGCTTTTGCCATCAGTAAGAGCGTGGTTCGTAAAGTGGTGGAGAATGGCGAGGCGGTGCTCACCACGAACGCGCAGGTTGACCCGCGTTTTGAGGAGCAGGCCAGTGTGGCGGCATATCACCTGCTGTCCATATTATGTGCCCCGCTCAAATTGAAGGATGAACTGATCGGCGTCATTTATGTGGATAACCGCGCCCAATCCGGTATTTTCCAGAACGACGATTTGAACCTGATCTCCTCTTTTGCAAATCAAGCGGCGGTGGCGATCGAGAATGCGCGCCTTTTCGATGACCTGCAAGCCAGCAACCGGGAATTACAGGAGGCGGATCAGGCCACGCTGGAGGGCTGGGT
>DAOQBX010000263.1:0-3484 GCA_035340155.1 Anaerolineales bacterium
GTGGGTGCTTCAGACATGCCAAAGCCTTCAAAGACCTTACCGCCAGTCAGGCGCTCAAACTCTTCCTTGGTCTCGCGCATCAACGGAGCAGAACCGGAGATACAAGCCTTGATGGAGGAGAGGTTGTACTTCCCGGCTTTTACATCGGGATGATTGTTAATGCCGTTGTAAAGAAGTGGCACGCCGGGGAAGATAGTCGCCTTGTACTTGCTGATGTTCTCCAGCACATCCTTCAGGTCGCGTGCGTTGGGGATCATCACCATGCTCGCACCGGATGACATCGCGAAGTTCATGCCCGCCACCATGCCGTAGACATGGAAGAGCGGGATGCCCATCAATACCACCTCTTCGCCTTCGTTCAGGCCGGTGAACCAGGACTTGATCTGCAGGGTGTTCGCCACTACGTTGCGGTGCATGGCAACTGCGCCCTTGGGTACGCCGGTCGTTCCGCCGGAATACTGGAAGAGGGCTGTGTCGTCGGGTGAAATATCAACTGTCGGCTTGGGAGAAGCGGCAAATTTTGCCAGCAGGTCCTGCATCCAGGCATCGGCGCTGTCCAGCGACTCTAAATGGTCGCCATCCTTCTTTTCCTTCAACAGTGTAAATAATAGTCGGGTAAAGGGCGGCAGTGCTTCCTTGATGTTCGAAACGATGATTTTCTTAAGTTTCGATTTCGCGCGCACTTCCTTGAGTTTTCCGTAGAAGCGGGTGAGGGTGAACATGATCTCGATCCCGGCATCGTTCACCGGGGTCAGGATCTCATCCACGGGGTAGGTCGGGTTGACCGCCACCACTACGCCGCCCGCCTTCAGGATACCGAAATAGGCGACCACAAATTGGGGGAGGTTGGGCATGAAGAGACCCACGCGGTCGCCTTTTTTCACGCCCATATCCACGAGCGCGGCGGCCATGTGGTCAGACATGGCATTCATTTCACGATAAGAAATGACCGCTCCTTTGAAGATCGTACAGGCGCGGTCGGGATATTTGCGCGCGGCTTCCTCCAAGAAATGAAACAGCGGCGCTTTCGGATATTCGATTGTAGTTGGCACCCCTTTGTCGTAATTCTTTTGCCAAATCTTGCTGTCCATGCTTCCTCCTCCATTGGTTTGGTTTTGTCAGGCGAAGATGTTACGAAGCAAGTATATACTTTAAAATTTCAAAAGTCAATTACAACACCTCAGAAGCAATCGAGTTGCGAATGTGCTGCTCTATCTGCTGGTCGACACCCTCTTGTGCTGGATTGAACCACTTGATGTTCGGATCGGATTCCTTGAACCAGTTTGCCTGCCTGCGGACAAAGACTCGGGTGATGCGCTTCATCTCCGCCTTGGCCTGCTCGACCGTCATTCGGCCTTCGATCACGCTGACACATTCCCTGTATCCAATGGCGGACATGCTTGGCAGGGTGGGAGAATAACCGGCATTCAACAGGCGTTTCGCTTCGTCTAATAAACCGGATGCGAACATCGTATCGATGCGTTCATCCACGCGTTGATAAAGTTCTTCGCGCGGGCGGATGAGACCGATCGTGATCAGACGATAAGGTGAATCGCCCTGGCCGCGCTGTTCTGAAAAACGGCGACCGGTGGCAAAGATGACTTCCAGCGCGCGAATAGTCCGCCGGACGTTGCGGAGGTCGATGTTTTGAGCAGAATTGGGGTCTAGAATCTTTAATTTTTCGTATAGCCACTGTTTACCTTTTTCTTCCGCCAGTTTTTCAAGTACTTTACGCATGGACTCATCCGGTTTTACCTCTGGCGGCGTCCAGCCATCGGTTACGGCTCGAATGTATTGCCCCGTTCCACCCACGAGAAATGGCAGGTGATTGCGCATATGGACCTCTTGGACCGTTTTTCTGGCAAGGTCTTGAAAGAGGGCCAGGCTGAGAGTCTCGCTTGGGTCCACGATGTCGATCAGGTAGTGTGGGACGCGCTTCATCTCATTTGCTGTCGGTTTGGCTGTGCCGATATCCATGCCCCGGTAGAAGAGGCGCGAATCAGCCGAGATGATCTCGCCATTCAAATTTGAAGCCAGTCGTATGGCAAGGTCCGTTTTGCCAACAGCGGTCGGGCCGACAATGAGGATGAGGGGGAATCTATCCATGAGGTTTCTGGTACACTGTGCCTGTCTGATTCGAGCGTTCATTTTATCATTACGGGAGTCGCGATGATCAACTGGCAGGAACTTACCATCGATATGCTGGTCCGGCAATTGAAATCGTCCTACGAGCGGACGTATGGGGAGATCAATGTCGATTTTGGGCGCATCGTTGCCTGGTGTGGGCGATTGGCATTGGAGAATATTTCGAACTCGGACGCCCTGTATCACGATGTCGATCATACGATCATGGTTTCGCTGGCGGGGCTGGCCATCATTGAGGGCAAACATTTGCGTGAGGGCGGCGTTACACCGCGCGATTGGATGCATTATATGATCGCCGTCCTATGCCATGATATTGGATACGTACGTGGGGTGTGCCGGCGCGACACGAAAGAGATGTTTGCCACAGGAGTGAATGAAGATCTGATCCATATATCTCCCGACTGGACCGATGTTTCTCTAACGCCTTATCATGTTGACCGTAGTCAATTGTTCGTGCGCGAACGCTTTGGCTCAGGCCTGCTCGGCGATATTTCCAGGACTCTGGATGCGGATCTAGTCGCTTCCTACATCGAGATGACGCGGTTTCCCTCCCTCCAGTCTTTTGATCAAGATACCAAAGGATTGGGGTCCCTGGTGCGTGCTGCCGATTTCGTGGGTCAACTGGGCGACCCGGATTACTTCCGCAAGGCCCCGGCGTTGTTCTATGAATTTCAGGAACTTGGCCTGAACGAGAAACTTGGCTATAAGTCTCCGAACGACCTGCGGCGCGGGTATGCCAAGTTTTATTGGAATCAGGTCTACCCGTTCATCAAAGATGCGCTGCTCTACCTCAGCCTCACGGAAGATGGCAAGCAATGGATCGCCAATATGCACTCACACGTCTTCGAGTCAGAACATCCTTTGGAATGATAAAAAATCCACGGGACCTTCCCGTGGATTTTTCGTTTAGTCTTCCTGTTTTCCATCTGAATAAGGGCGGAAATCATCGGTCACTTTGTCTAACTGCTCTACTTCTTCATCGCTCATGCGCCAGCCTGCTCCGCCTGCGTTCTCTTCCGCTTGCTTGACGTTCTTTGCGCCGGGGATGGGCAGCGCGCCTTTGCAAATGACCCAGTTCAAAGCGACCTGTGAAACGGTCTTGCTGTGGCTCTGGCCGATCTCCTTCATCACGCTCAAGATCGGAGGAAGTTTCTTGATGAACTCGGCATAGCGGTTGGCACGCACACCAGGCGGCGGGGTTTCAGTGGAATACTTTCCAGTGAGTAACCCCTGTTCCAGCGGGGAATAAGCGATCATACGGATGCCCAGTTCTTTGCAGCGGGCAAGCGTGCCGTTCTTTTCCACTTCGCGGCTCAACAGGCTGTAATGCACCTGATTC
>DAOQBX010000264.1:0-3480 GCA_035340155.1 Anaerolineales bacterium
GGACATTCCCGATGCAGACTGGCATAAAGGCATGGATGTACTGCTGTTGAATGTTGTCCGGATGGCACGGTTGGTGACGCCGATCATGCTTGAGCAGGGCGGAGGCGTGTTCGTTAACATCTCCACCTATGCGGTCTTTGAGCCGGAAGCGTTGTTCCCCGTCTCCGGGGCTTTGCGCGCGGCGCTGGCGGCTTTTACAAAAGTGTACTCCGATCAATACTCCGCCAAAGGCATTCGCATGAACAATGTGCTGCCTGGCTTCGTTAACAGCCTGGCCGAGACTGAGGAACGCAGGAACAGGATCCCGATGGGACGTTATGGAACCGTCGAGGAGATCGCCAAGACTGTGCGCTTCCTGCTCTCCGCCGACGCCGGGTACATCACTGGACAGAATATCCGTGTGGACGGCGGGATCACGCGGTCGGTATAAACATCCAACCGGGAGAGGGCCATGCCAGAGACTACCTACGATGTGATCATAGTTGGCGGCGGCGCGATGGGTTGCGCGACAGCCTATTACTTGTTGAGATTCGATCCTCGTTTGAAGGTTGCCATCCTTGAAAAAGATTCGACTTACGAGCGCGCTTCCACACCTTTGTCGGATGGCAATACCCGCATCCAGTTCAACATAAAGGAGAATATTCAGATCTCACAATACGGGCTTGAAGCTCTGTCGCGCTTTTCTGAGGAAATGGAAGTGGATGGCGACAAGCCGGACACCGGTTTTCGCCAGCAAGGAAATCTGTTCGTGCTGGACAACGCCACTCACGATGAATCGCATGAAGGATTTTTGCTTCAGCAAAGCCTGGGTTGTGATGTTCACTGGCTGGCACCGGAACAGGTGCAGGGCCATTATCCCTTATATAACCTCAAGGATTGTGTGGCTGGAACCTTTGGCCCGAAGGATGGGACGATGTCGCCCATGGCGGTGTTGAGCGCATATAAAAAGAAGGCCGTTGCGCTTGGAGCGACCTATGTGCAGGCAAAGGTAGTCGAGGTTCTATGTGATGGACATCATGTTAAAGGAGTAAGGCTTGACTCTGGCGAAGTCCTTCAGAGCGCGATTGTGATGAATGCTGCAGGCGCGTGGGCAGCGGAGATCGCAAAGACTGCCGGGGTGGATCTGCCCATCCTGCCGACCAAACGGCAGGTGGCGTTCTTTGAGACCAACTACAAAAGCGAAACATCCCTGCCTGCCATTTTTCTGCCTTCCGGTTTATATGTCATTCACGAGCGTGGCGGTAATTTTTCTTGCGGAAAATCCTTTGCGGATGACCTGGTTGGCACGGAGGATTTCCAGTGGGATCGAAAAAAGTTCGAGGAGGCCATCTGGCCGGAATTGGTGGAATATTTCCCATCGTTCGACCGCCTCAAAGTGCAGCGCGGCTGGGCGGGACTGTATGAGGTCAACTCTTTGGACGACAACTCCATCCTCGGAGAGTGGCCAGACTTGAAGGGCTTCTTCCTTGCAAATGGATTCTCAGGGCACGGCTTTCAACAGTGCCATGCGGTGGGACGTTATATCGCTGAAGGGATGTTGGGGAGAAAGCCAAGCCTCGACCTGTCCATTTTTTCTCCACAACGTCTGCTGGAGAATAAGCCAGTCTTTGAAAGTAAACGAAAGATCATCTGAAATATAAATAACAAAAAACGCCAAAGTTCAAATATGACTTTGGCGTTTTTTGTTATTGGGCGGACCCGGTTAGGGAATGGAATAGGAGATCAGTTCAGTTGTGCTGTCCAGTTTGCTGCCGGTGGACGCGTTCTTGACCAGGCCGACCTTTTCCGCGTACCAGTTGGTGGAGTTGAAGGTCAGTGGATTCTGAATGACGGTACCGTTCATGGTGATGCTGATGTTCATCACGGTCTGACAGTCCACGCGCATGGCGTCGAAGGTGCCTGCTTCCACGGTGACCGATTCGATCTCAACTACGGTGCAGGTATTGGTGAACTCGTTCTTTGCGGGGATCTGTTCGCCGTTGATGCTTTCGGTGCCTTCCAGGGTGATGGCCTGAGTCCAACTGTCGCCGGGGTTGAGAAGCGCGGGCAGGGTTACCCCGCTGGCTGCCGTGGTCTGAAAATCCACTTTGACATTTTCGGACTCCACACTGGCAGAGCCGCCGCTGCTGGTCGGGTCGAGCACCGTCAGGCTTCCGCTTTCGCAGGTCCACTGGCCCTGGCGGGTGACGCCGGTGCCGAAGACATCCTGATCGGTAAAGCTGCCCGCTTCCACGTTGACGATGCTGCGTGTGAAGGTATCAGGCACGAGCCCGGTAAGTTTGTAGTTCCAGGTGGCCCCAGCCACAATGGGCAGGTAGGGATTGGCGCAGGCACTGCCCACTGTAGGTTGATTGGCTACTACGGTTGTGGGTGCAGATTCGGTTACCGCACCATCTGCAGGGGGGACAGGTTCGGTGGCTGGAAGTGTTTTTCCCAGATTGCACGCCAGTGTGGAAGCCAGCAAAAGAATTCCCGCGAGATGAGTTCGGATCGTTTTTGTTATCATTTATTCTCTCTTCCTTGACTATGTAAGTTAATCCTGTTCGAAGTATAGCATTCTGTAAGCGAGTCAGTTGGGCTGTAGGAAAAAAGAGGGAGTAGCCCTCCATTGACCTTGAATCGTCCTCATGAAATAGTAACCTTAATGTATTTCGTGTGTTGAATTATTAGGATATTAGGACCAAACGAATGGATGGGCAGCATGAAAAAACGACAGCCAGATCGAAGGCCGATTTCCGCCAGAGAAAATTTGTTTTCTCAACAGACCTCCCATTTGCTTGCTAAATGGCAAGTCACTCCCAACTATATTTCAATCGCAAGTATTTTATTTTCCGCAGTAGTAGCGGGGTGCTTAATCATGACCTCTCAGAAAAATAGCCCGATCTATTGGTTGTTGGCGGCTGTGTTTATTGTGTTGAGATTGTTTGCGAACATGCTTGACGGAATGGTGGCTGTTGAAACGGACGTGACTTCTCCGATCGGTGAATTATTCAATGAAGTGCCTGACCGTATTTCAGATATTATTATATTTATTGGAGCAGGTTATGCATATGGGGGTGTGGAATCTCTTGGTTACCTCGCTGCGGTCATGTCTCTTTTGGTTGCATATATAAGGGCGCTGGGAAATTATATGGGGGCAGATAAGTTGTTTCTTGGTCCAATGGCAAAGTCCCATCGGATGTTCGCCCTTGCAATCCTATGCGTTTGTTACGGGACGTTTTCAAGTTTTTACTCCATCCCTGTTTTGATGACATGGGGAATGGTTGTGATTGTCTTGGGTTGCGCATTAACTTTCATCCGACGTCTTCAGCGAATAGTTGCCGAGGTGCGACATGACCAATAGGGATGTTTTCCTGCTTTATTTGTCCCTGATTTCCATCCTACTTGTTTTTGTACCATTTGTCCTCCTGATTTTACAAAAAGTGTTTCGAAAAAATGTTGCATCCGTTTGGCGGATTTATCACGGATGGCTGTTCATGG
>DAOQBX010000265.1:0-3476 GCA_035340155.1 Anaerolineales bacterium
CCCAAAGACGTAGATCTCTACGAATTGCCCGCCGCTGAAAAGGCGCTCATCAAGCAGGTGCCTTCCAGCCTCGATGCCGTGCTCAACGCGCTCGAAGCCGACCACGAGTTCCTACTCAAAGGCGGCGTGTTCACTCCCGACCTGCTCGAAGAGTACATCAAGTACAAGCGCGCTTACGAAGTAGATCCGATTCGCCTGCGCCCGACCCCGCACGAA
Source organism: Anaerolineales bacterium (assembly GCA_035340155.1). GTDB lineage: Bacteria > Chloroflexota > Anaerolineae > Anaerolineales > Villigracilaceae > Villigracilis. The sequence goes on from DAOQBX010000265.1 coordinate 217, forward strand.
TACGTTTTGTACTTCGACGCATAAAACATCGCTTCACTCTCCGCCGACAGTTGGTTGCGACTCCTGACACGCAACTGGCTGTCGGCGTTTTGTATCACTCTAAAAATAAAATGCATCCTTCACTTCTTATTTCATCCTTTGTCCTGGCCATTTCCTTTTGTGCTCCGCCCGGTGTTATCACTGCCGAGACTCTCCGACGCGGCTCGGCCCGTGGATTCTTCCCGGCCTTGTATGTGCAATTTGGTTCGCTGGTCGGAGATACCACCTGGGCGATCATCGCCCTGACCGGGCTGGCCTTCCTGATCCAGAACACCATCGCCAGAACCATTCTAAGTCTGGTCGGAATATTGTTGATGCTTAAATTAGCCTGGGATGCATTCAAAGACGCGCGTCACGGCAAAGGGCTTGATGTTTCTGAAGAAATCTCGCCCCGCGGTGATTTCGCCAGCGGCGCGTTCCTTTCATTGGGTAACCCGATGAACATCGTCTTTTGGACCGGCTTGGGTACGACCGTTTTTGCTTCCATTACCGGCGCTCCTCAACCGATCCATTTCGCGACTTTCTTCACCGGTTTCTTGAGTGGAGCCGTCGTGTGGTGCTTCCTCATGGCGGCACTCGTTTCCTGGGGACGACAGTGGATGACGGCAACCTTTTTCCGCTTCTTAAGCGCCGCATGCGGACTGGTGCTTTTCTACTTTGCGTTTCAGCTGGGCGCGCAGATGCTTCAGACTTTCATTTGACCTGTCCGTTGCCACACGCAAAGGACACTCCTGCCATGAAGTACAATCAGAAACAGGCAGAGCCATCTGCCAACTTTGATGTACCCGCCATGACAGACCCTTCTCCTTTTTCCTCCGATGACATCAACCCCCGTCTACTGGAGGCACTGGCCAGCCTGAATCAGATCAGCACAGCCATCAACCAGATCGGCATCAGCGAAGATCAATCCTCCAGCCTGCAATTGATCGTGGAGAGCGCCATCCGCGTGGTGCCGGGATTCTCTGCCTCGATCTATATCTATGACCCCGCAAACAACAGCCTCAATATGGAAACCCGGGTGGTGGCCTATGCGGAAGGATATGAAACCTCTCAGCACCTCAACCCCGTTGAAGATGTCCCACGCGCCAATGGGTTTGGGATGCGTGCCATTCAGCGCAAACGCCGTGCATTCTCCTATGAAGAAGTAGACCTACAGATCCATCCCTACCAGCAGAAATTGGGGGTCAAAGCTGTTGCTGCCTTCCCGCTCACTGTGGCGGATGATGTGCTCGGCGTGCTGTATATCTATTTATATGAAGATCGCCGCCTCTCACAGTTCGAAGAGCTGATGTTGCACAACTTCGTCAACCAGGCGGCGATGGCGATCCACCATGCCCGCAACCTGGCAGGCATTAAACAAAATCTCACCCAAAAAGAGAATGAACTCAACCGCCTGCGCCGGGCTGGAATGCTCATCTCCTCCCGCATGCGGCTTGAGGAGACGCTCGAATCCATCCTTGAACTGGCGCTCGAACTGACGAATGCCCAATACGGCATTTTTCGCTTATTGGATAAGAGCGGCGAATCCCTCGTCACCCGCGCCGTAAGTTCCCTCCATCTTGAAAAACCGCTGGTTGAGAAACTCCCCATCCACGGCAAGAGCATGATGGCTCATGTAGCGCGCGAGCGCCAGCCGCTCCTCATTCGCGATCTGCGCGAAAAACCCTGGAATGAAATTTACTATCCGCTTGACTCGCTCCTGGAGATGCGCTCTGAGTTATGTGTGCCGCTCATCAACGCCAGCGGACGACTGGAAGGCGTGCTCAACCTGGAGAGTCCGCAGGTGGGTGGATTCAGCGAAGAAGATAGCCACATGCTGCAATCGCTGGCCACTTATGCGGTGACGGCGATCCAGGAAGTGCGATTGCTGGACGCTTTGCAAGAGGCGGCTCAGTTACTCATCGCCCAGCCGAGTCCGATCGTGCTCGACCACCTTTGCTCAATGGCCAACGATTTGTTAAACACCAGTTCCAGCGCCATCTGGCTTCCAGGTGAGAATGACAACATGATGCTGGTCGCCTCCAACGGCAATAAGATCCCAGCCTCACCTGAAGAGTTGGGTCAACTCAACTCCTTGGTCATGCCGCTTATGAACGCGGATAAACCCGCGGCGGTGGGAATGTTCGGGGTGTATTACGCAACCAGCAGCGAAGTCCGAAGCGATACATCCGAATGGGATAAGAAAGTATTGGCCTGCCTTGCCAACTATGCAGTGCTTGCCATTCAGAACGAATCACGTCAACAAGCATTGCGGTCTTCGCAGGAGCAGCACCTGATCGCAGAGACTTTTGCCGCTGTTGGAGATATTTCCGCAAACCTGCTTCACAACATGAACAACAAGGTCGGCGTAATCCCTGTGCGTGTGCAAGGCATACAGGACAAGTATGAAAAAATACTTCAAGAGGATGCCTATCTCGCTAAAAGCCTGAGCGAGATCGAGCGCAGTGCAACAGCAGCGATGCAGATCGTGCAGGAAAATCTTTCGCACCTGCGCCCCATCCGTATGGAACGTATCCAGGTCGGGCCGCGCATTATGGATGCCATTCGCACCGTGCAAACATCCCCGGACACCCAGATCCAAATAGAAGGCCTGGAAAGCCTGCCAATGGTGAATGCCAGCGGGCAAAGCCTGACCTTTGTTTTCCGTAACTTGATCGAGAATGCAATCGACGCCATGCAGGGAAAAGGGTCGATCCTGATCCGCGGCACCCACAATGTTCATTGGGTCGAGGTCCAGGTCAGAGATACCGGACGTGGCATCGACCCGAAACTCCATGAGCAGATCTTTGAACTTGCCTACTCCGGCCGCGCACACCCTGGCAAGATGGGTTTTGGTTTGTGGTGGGTCAAGACCTTGATGACACGGTTGGGTGGAACGGTCACTGTGGAAAGTGACGGTACCAACGGCACGACCTTCCATTTACGCTTTCCCGTGGCAGAGGATGAAGTATGAATCCGCGCGCTCTGATCGTGGATGACGATACCTCATGGCAGCAGATCATGAGCGAGATCCTCAGCGATCATGGCTTTGATGTGGATGTGACCGACACGGTAGACGAGGCTGTGGCCGCCCTCAAAGCGCATCCACATCGCCTCGCGGTGGTGGATCTTTCCCTCTCCGCCAACAATCACTACAACCAGGATGGCCTGCGCGTGCTTGACTCCATCAATCGCCTCGACCCCAATTGCAGCGCCATCCTCCTAACCGGTTTCGCCACTGT
>DAOQBX010000266.1:0-3473 GCA_035340155.1 Anaerolineales bacterium
GAAGAACTCGGCACGCTTCCCAACGTGACCTACTTCAAGGGAGGGTAAACATGTCTGATAACAAACATCATGCGGACGCTGCCCATTCGCACGAAGAGCACCTCCGCGAAAAACACCTCATGCTCGATCCGCTTCCCCGCGGAAAGATGAATGAAATGGTCATGGAAGCCATGACCGAACCCCCCACTTGGAAGTGGTGGTTGGTCTTCTCCATTCTGGCCGCAATCGTTGCCTGGGGCTTGTTCTACAAATGGGGCGTCCTGATCGCAAAAGGCCAGGGCGAGGCCGGTGTGATGCGTCCGGATTACTGGGGTATCTTCCTGGTCAATACCGTGTTCTGGATCGGTATCAGTCATGCCGGTACCTTCATCTCCGCGATCTTGCGCGTGTTCAAAGCGGAATTCCGCCGCCCGTTCACCCGTGCTGCGGAATTGATGACCACCTTTGGTCTGGTACAGGCTGGTTTCTCGATCTTCATGCACATGGGCCGTGTATGGATCTTCTACTGGCTCATGCCGTACCCCAATCAGCGCATGCTGTGGCCCAACTTGCATTCCCCGCTCACCTGGGACTTGCTGGCCATCACCACCTACCTGCTGTCTTCCACCATGTACCTCTTCCTGCCGCTCATACCCGACGTGGCGATGGCGCGCGACCGCTCCACCGGCTGGCGTAAAAGTCTCTATAAGATTCTTGCGCTTGGCTTCCGCGGTACAGAAGGGGAGTGGACCCATCTGCGCAACGCGATGAACATTTTCGCCTTCGCGATCATCCCAGTCATGTTCTCGGTTCACACCATCGTGTCCTGGGACTTCGCTGCAGCCACCCGCCCCGGATGGAATTCCACCATCTTCGGCCCGTACTTCATCGTCGGCGCTCTTCACTCAGGTATGGGTGCCGCCGTGGTCGTGCTGGCTGTCATTCGCGGCACCATGAAGCACATGAAGTATTTCGTGCGCGGCGAGCATTTCGACGCCATCGGTAAACTTATGCTTATCATCTCCATGGCTTGGGCCTACTTCTTCTTCAACGATTACATGGTCCAATGGTACGGCGGCGATAAATGGACGCAGCAGTTGCTTCACTTCCATGAAGGCGGCCCGCTCGGCTGGATGTGGTTTGCCATGCTGGTTTGTAACATCGTCATCCCCTGGGGTATCTTGTGGAACGTAAAATGGCGTTCCAACCCTTGGCTTGTTGGCTTTGTCGGCATTGTCATCAACTTCGGTATGTGGTTCGAACGCTATATCATCGTCCCCATCTCCGTCACGATCAACCGCATGCCCTTTACCTGGCGCATGTACAAGCCCGGCATTGAGGTTCCGATGGGCATTGGCACCCTCGCCTTCTTCATCCTGTTATATATGGCGGCTTCCAAATTGATCCCGCTTATCCCGGTCTGGGAAGTACAGGAAGGCCAGATGGCGCATGAACTCAAGAAATTTGGACGCGAGACCGTTGTTGCGGTCAGCGAATTGGAATAGGAGGAAGCAATGGCTGAATCCAAAAATGTAGATCTATTGGCGGTCTTCCCGGACCTCGAGCCTGCTGCTGATGCCATTGAGCATCTCCGCGCCATGGGTGTTCACGACGACTGCATGAATGTCATCTCCGGCATTCCCGTCACCGAAGCCATGCTTGGCCGTCCCCATCAATGGACGAATGTTCCGCGCATCGCCATGGGCGGCGCGATCCTTGGGTTTGGAGCGGGTGTTTTTCTTGCCTATCTCTCGCCATACCTGTATCCCTACCCAATCCAAGTGAGCACACAGGGGTTCGTCCCTGGCCCTCCCACCGTGGTCGTTCTCTTCGAACTAACCATGCTGGGTATGCTGCTTTCCACCTTCCTCGGTGTATTCCTGGATAGTTTCTTCCCCAACTATCGACCGATGAAATATGTTCCTGAGGTCAGCGACGGCAAGATCGCCGTTCTGATCGAGTGTTCGCATGTGGAAGAAAGCAAGATCACAGACGCCTTGAAGAAACTTGGCGCAGAATCCGTGAAGCCTGCGGAGGCGCAGCACCTATGAGACTTTTCAAACAACTCCTCGTTGTATTTGCGGCGCTTGCCGTTCTTACTGCCATCTTGATGACGTTCTCCTATGATCTCATCAAGATCCAGTGGGTTACCTTCATGGCCATCCAGCCCTCTTTTGATGATCAGGAGAAACCCCTTCCCGTTCCTTCACGATCCATCCCGGTTGAAGGCGCTGCATATTTACCTGGCATGGGTGAGCCTGTCAACCCCGTGCCTGCAGACGATACCTCAATCGCACGCGGGGCTGAACTATATGCCATCCACTGTAAAATGTGCCATGGTGAAGCTGGTCAAGGCAACGGGACGGTCGCGGCTTTTCTTATAAAAAAGAAGCCCGCCGACCTTTCCAGCGATATTGTACAAGCCAAGTCAGATGGTAGCATGTTCCTGACCATTTCAAACGGTATTTACAACCCGAATAATACATTATTCCCCGAAGTGGAATTCTCCGGTCAGATGCCGCCTTTGAATGAAAACCTCACGGTCCGTGAACGTTGGGATGTGGTGAATTTCCTCCGCACCCTCCAAGCCACCAAATAAAAGGGAGATGCCGTAATGAAAGATGATGTTCGAAAGGTTATATACAGCACAATCGGCGTTTTCCTGGTAGGTGTTTTGATCTGGATCGGTATCGTATATGTAAACGCTTGTGGTTTTACACTTTCCTGTACTAGCGGGAAGTTGAAAGCCGTGCGCACCCCGGTGCCGACGCTGATACCTGCTACCATGCCTGTGATGCAGCCCGAAAGTCAGAGCGAAGAACTAGGCGAGAGTGGCACCTGCTATGTCGCTGCCGCTGATCTGGTGGGAGCCTGGGTGGACGCGGGCGCATCGGATACGGAATCCTTCCAATTTACCGATGCCAACGGAATGGGATGTGAGGCGGCATTTGAGGATGTCAAGCCTCTCTTTATAGGGTCCAACCTTTGGTATACCGGCTCTCTCTCCTGCATCTCCTGCCACTCCGTAGATCTGGCTGTCTCGCCTGCTCAACTGGACCTAAGCAGTTATGATGGTATCGTGGCCGGTTCACGCCGCGCTGATGCTGCTGCCAAAGGTACCGATATTCTTGGCGGCGGAGACTGGAAAGCCTCGCTGCTTTATCAGTTCATCAATGAGGCCAAGGCGGATGTTCCGGGTCACACTGAAGTTCTCTCTGACCTGATGATCTACGCGGGGAAGCCCCTCCCGATCGAAGCAACTCCAACCCCGTAATCAAGATGACAAAAAAGACCCGACTCCAAAGTCGGGTCTTTTTATTTACATCGTAAGGCGCGATCCATTGCGGGATTTGTGTAGGCAAAGAGGGTGGAATTTAGAAAATCCTCTCAATGAAGGCGCGCGGACTTTAAACAAAAACATCCGTTGCAGGATGTTTTTTGGCGGAGAGGGCGGGATTCGAACCCGCGAACCTTTGTGGGTTACACGCTTTCCA
>DAOQBX010000267.1:0-3428 GCA_035340155.1 Anaerolineales bacterium
AATTGATAGACCTCGTCCGCGACGATCAGGAAGCCATGTTGTTGAGCCAGCGCGATCAATTGCCTGCGCCGCTCAGGCGACAGGGTATGTCCGCTGGGGTTTTGGAAGGAGGGGATGATGTAAATGAATTTCGGGCTGCTTTCGCCCAAAGCGTGGACCAGTTCATCCATATCGAGGCCCGCTTCATCGGTCCGGATGGGAACGACGCGCAGGTCATGGTCTGCAAAGATGCGCAGGGCCAGGAAGTAGGTCGGTTCCTCTACAAGGACCGTATCTCCCGGCCTGGTGTAGAGCGTACAGATCAGGTCGAGCGCAGAGGAATTGCCAGTGGTGACGAAGAGGTCTTCATGCGAAACCTTCAAGCCATAACGCGGCGATAAAAACTCCGCCAACGCGGCGCGGAAATAGCCGTCGCCCTGCTCGACGCCATACTGCAGGAACTCCCTATCGTTTGCGTTGAAGCGCTGCAGCGCTGCCTCGCGCAGCATATCCAAAGGCAGCAGATCGAGTTGTGGCTCGCCTGCGCCGAGGTCAATGAATCCGTGCGGGATGTTCGTTTGGGCAACTTGAAGGGGATGGGTCATGGCGGCAAGTATAGCAGGCGGATGAAAACCTTTGCGAAAAAAACCACAATATCCGCATGCTCCCCTTTTTTCTTCGACACTTTCAGGGCGGGCCTTTGTTATAATCCTCATCACACCAACTCAGGAGAGAGAGTAGATGCCCAACAAGAAGAAGGGTACGATTGCGCTTCCCCTCGAGAAAGAAGAAATTATCAAAGATTATCGCCTCGCTTACCAAAGCAGGCAGGCTTCGCTTATCGGTAGAAGAGAAGTCTTGAGCGGCAAGGCCAAGTTCGGAATTTTCGGAGACGGCAAGGAGATCGCCCAACTCGCCATCGCGCGCGCCTTCCAAAAAGGCGACTGGCGTTCCGGTTATTACCGCGACCAGACCTGGATGTTTGCGTTGGGCGTGACGGGCATTCAGGAATTCTTCGCCCAGTTGTACGCACATGGCGATGTCAACCATGATCCTGCCAGCGGGGGCAGGCAAATGAACGCGCATTTTGCGAACCGGCTTTTGCACCCCAACGGAGCGTGGCGTCCGCAGACCCAGCTCTATAACTCGGCCGCCGATGTTTCCTGCACGGCGGCGCAAATGCCGCGGGCCGTGGGGCTGGCCTATGCCTCGGTGATGTACCGCAAGTTGCAGGAACTGCAGGGCCTGAAGGATTTCTCTATCAACGGCAATGAGGTCGCCTTCGCCACCATCGGCAATGCCTCCACCGCTGAAGGACATTTCTGGGAGGCGGTCAACGCCATCGGTGTGCTCAAAGCGCCCGCCATCATCACGGTCTACGACGATGGCTACGGCATTTCGGTCCCCAATCAATTTCAAATGGTCAAGGAAAACATCGGCGCGCTGCTCAAGGGTTTTGAGCGCGACCCGCTCGCGTCACCGGACAAGGTGCAGAACGGCTACGATTGTTACACCGTCCGTGCGTGGGATTACCCCGCGCTGCTCGAAACCTACCTCACTGCCGCCGAGATCGCACGCACCTATCACATCCCTGCATTGGTGCACGTCATCGAAGTGACCCAACCGCAGGGCCATAGCACATCCGGCAGCCATGAGCGTTACAAGACTCCCGAACGATTGAAATGGGAGGAGGAATTCGACGGGCTCAAGAAGATGCGCGAGTGGATGCTGGATAACCGCATCCTTTCCAAGCCGGAACTGGATGCCCTCGAAAAAGCGGACTACAACACTGTGGAGGGATTCCGCAAAACCGCCTGGGAGGCCTACCTCTCCCCTATCACCGCCGAGCGCGATCAGGTCATGGACATGCTGGAGGAGATCGCGGGATCTTCGCCGAACCATGCCTCAGAGTTGCGAATGCTGCGGGACCGGCTGGCCACTCTCCCGTCGTATACGAGGCGCGACATTCATTCCATTGCGCATGAAGCCTTGCGGATGCTGCGCGATGAAGCCAATCCCTCCAAGCAGGTCCTCGTCCAATGGAAGCATGCAGATGACAAGGTGAACCTTGAGCGCTATGGCGCGCATTTGTATTCGGGCACAGCCATGAAAGTGGGTGAAGTGAAGCCGGTATACACAGACGCTTCGCCAACCATGTTCGGCTTTGAAGTGGTCAATGCCGCCTTCGATGCAGCGCTGGCACGCGAGCCGCGCCTGATCGCCTTTGGGGAGGATGTAGGGAAACTCGGTGACGTGAACCAGGGCTTCAAAGGCATGCAGGAAAAATATGGTGAACTGCGCGTGACCGATACGGGCATTCGCGAAGCGACCATCATGGGGCAGGCCATCGGCATGGCCATGCGCGGACTGCGCCCCATCGCGGAGATCCAATACCTCGATTATGTCTTGTATGCGCTGCAGACCATGAGCGACGACCTGGCTTCGCTGCACTGGCGCACAGCGGGCGGGCAGAAAGCACCGGTCATTGTGCGCACACGCGGCCACCGGCTTGAAGGGGTATGGCACGCCGGGTCGCCGATGGCGGGGATCTTGAATCTGGTGCGCGGCATGCTTGTGCTGGTCCCGCGCGATATGACCCGCGCTGCCGGTTTTTATAACACGCTCCTCAAATCGGACGAACCCGCCATTGTGGTGGAAGTGTTAAATGGATATCGTGTGAAAGAACGCCTGCCGGACAATATCGGAGAGATCACGCTGCCCCTGGGAGTGCCCGAAACGATCCGCGAGGGCAGGGATGTCACCATCGTCACCTACGGCGCGTGCTGCCGCATCGTACTGGATGCCGCTGACAAGTTGAGCAAGGTCGGCATCGAAGTGGAGGTCGTGGATGTGCAGTCGCTGATGCCGTTCGATATCCATCACAAGATCGTTGAGTCGTTGAAGAAGACCAGCCGCGTCCTGTTCGTGGATGAGGACATCCCCGGCGGGACGACCGCTTATATGATGCAGGAAGTCATCGAGAAGCAAGGCGGTTACTTCCACCTTGATTCTCCCGCCCGCACGTTATCTGCAAAGGCACACCGGCCTGCCTACGGTTCAGACGGTGATTACTGGAGCAAGCCGAATTCTGAATCCGTGTTCGATGCAGTGTACGAGATGATGAATGAGGTTGATCCGGCTTTATATCCGAAGTTCGATTAACCATAACAGGTCACAAAGGCAGACAAAGGTTTTCCTTCGTGCTCCTTCGTGACACTTTGTGGTCAAAAGAGGAATTATGGCGATCAAAGTTTTAGTCCCCCGGCTCGGCGAAGGCGTGGATGAAGTGACCGTTACAAAATGGCTCAAGCAAGTCGGCGATTCCATTAATGAACTGGAACCGTTGCTGGAAGTGAACACAGACAAGGTGGATACGGAGATCCCCGCCCCGGCAACGGGAACGGTATTGAAGATCGTCCTGCAGGAAGGCACACCCGCAAAGGTGGGTG
>DAOQBX010000268.1:0-3428 GCA_035340155.1 Anaerolineales bacterium
GAAGTCCATACCATTCTCGGTCTGAGTCTGGACCCGGAGTCTGATCGTCCCTTCAAAGGGAGTCGCAGCCCCGGCGTTTTGCAGCAAGTGGATCAGGATCTGCTGCATGGCTTCCTTGTCGGCATGAATTGGCGCGACCGTCTTTGGCACTTCGAGCAGGATGGAGATGTTCTTTTCCCGCACCTGTGTGCTGGTGTAGGACATGGCATTGTCGATGATCGTGTTTAAATCCACCGGTTCAGGACTGAGTGCATTCAGGTCGGTGGCCAGGGTCGTGATCTGGATCATGTCATCGGTCAGACTGCGAATTCGTTCCGTGGAAGTCTTGATGCGCTCCACAAACTTGCGTTGCAGCGCCCCGAGGATGCCAACTGATTCGCCGAGCAGCAGGTCGGTATATCCGACAATGGAGGATAACGGCTGACGTAATTCTTGCGAAACGGAGGCGATCACCTCTGCTTGTTCAGTGTTCTTGGTGGTGATCTGCCCCTTTTCCAATTCGAGAACCTTTTTGTTCGCGTCTGCCACCTGGTTTTGCAGGCGGGCCATTTCCTGAAGAGTAGATCGCAGTTCGTCTTCCACTTGAGTGTTCGAAGAGACTGGAACAGGCGCAATTTTCTGCACCGACCGTAGTTCGGCATTTTCCTGTTGCAGACTCTCTATGATCCTTTGGGATTCATCCTGTGCCGCCCGTAGGGATGCCATTTCCGCACCACTGCCTTTATCGGCTTCAGTGCGTGCGGCCTGTAATTGGTCGTTCAATTCCTTGATGCGGCGCTCGAGGTCGGTTGCCTGCATGCGCGCCACTTCAGTTTGCGATTCCAGTTTGTTGATCTTTTGGTTGCGTTGGATGATCGGTACTAATGAATTCGCGATATTGACGAGAAAGGCCTGGTCTTCCGCACTCCAGGTGCGATCGGAGTAAGGGGAGAGCAGGAGGATACCGCCCAGAGTTTCTTTTTCCGGAGTAATAATGGGGACGCACAAAAGATGACCAGGGCTGGTCAGACCCAGGATATCGCCCAGGCCTTTAATGTCGGCAGAGGTGCTACTGGAGGGGAGACGTAGTGGACGCCCGCGCTGAAGTGAATTCGCCAGCATGGGGATGGCACTCTTACTGAGTGATCCGCCTTCCAATTGGTCTTCACGGATGAGGTCATAACCGCCCGCGATCAACATTTGATTTTTGTTGTCGGTCAGGTAGATCATGAAGCACAGGTCGGCCAGCATGGTTTGGGCGATGGCGCGGGTGACGGCCTGACTCATCTTGGTTGGGTTGGATTCGGCGGCTACAGCCAGCAGGGCGTGGAAGGTTTTGGGGTCGGTGCTATAGCGTCTGCGTTCGCGTCGGCCAATGGTATCCTGACGGGAAGAGGCGGGCCTGGGGCTCGTTTCCGGTTCGACAACAGCAGATTGGGTTGGTATTCCGAAGCGTTGCGGCAGGGTCAGCAGGATCGGGAACGCTGCCACATAAGTCAGCCTGACAATGCCAGAATAATTCCCATCGGTGGGGTTAAGCAGGTGAACGAGATGGCCGGCAAATCCTAATAATAGAAATAGCAGACCGTACCACACCCCGTCTGGCCTGCGAATGAGCAGGATGGCAATTCCTAGAAGGGTTAGCGCCAGGCAACCGATCTGCCAGAACCAGTCATCGACCGTTTGGTTGTAGCTGAGCGAGGTGATCTGCATACGCCAGGAGACCAGGCTCAAACCTAGGGCCGTGATCACAAACAAGCTGAGGATGGTCACGGTGGTATCGGCCACACGGTTGGGTTCAGGAAAGGCATACAGCCAGGTGATCCACACCAGGCTGAAAGCGATAAAGGCGCGGTCCATTGGCGGCAGGATGGAGGTCGGTTCTACGATCTTCTGCCAGCCCAGACCGCTGGCAACGAACATGAGGACCATCGCAGAAAGTAGAATACCCAACCCTAAAAAGGCGCGTCGTGCCTGGGGAAATTCACTGGCCCGCCAATGATTAAAAGCAGATTGGAGTGCGCTGGCGATGACAAAGACCAGCACAATATAGTAGATCAAATCCCCCGGCGGAACGGTCAATTGATTAAGGATTAAACTGGTAAACGCATTCATCCGTTTGTGATTATACTGCCAGTTCAAAATTATGGCGTAGAATTGTCACCATGTCACAACGCAAATGGACGCCTCTTTACGTGGTTGTGTTGCTTTTCACCATCGTCTTGGCGCCTCTTATTATTTCAGGTTATTCAAATATTAATAAAGCGAAGTCATCACAGGCGGCGGGCGATTATGCTGCCGCTGCCTCCACATATGCGCGCGCGGCACAGACCCTTTTTTGGCGGGGTGACTTGTGGGAGCAGGCAGGGATTTCCGCCGCGCTGGCGGGTGATTATTCAGCCGCTATTGTTTACCTCGGTAAACAGACTCCGCGCACCGAGGATGGCTGGGTATGGCTTGCAACGGCTCAATTGCAAACCGGTGATGTTCAGTCGGCATACACCAGTTGTGCCTCCGGGTTGCAAGCGTTCGACTCAGCGCGCTTGTATCGCTTGCTGGCTTTTGTTCAGCGCAGTCAAAAGAATTGGGATGCCGAACGCAGCGCGCTTCAGAATCAAGTTCGATTGGATGCTAACGAAGCCTATGCCCATTATCGACTCGGGGTATTGTTAATGCTATCCTGGCCCGAAAACGCGCGGAGTGAATTAAAGGCCGCTTCTGCGCTGGATCCTGAAGTGGATTCAGCCGTCCAGACTCTGGACGCCGCTCTGGCCTTGTCTTCCATTCAACCCGATACCTCCCAACAGAAATTGATCCTTGGCCGCGCTTTGGGATTGGTGCAGGAGTGGGAATTGGCGGAAGTTGCGTTCACACAAGCCGTGGGGATGGATGAGAATAATGCGGAGGCGTGGGCCTGGTTGGGAGAGGCGAAACAGCAACTCGGTCAGGATGGAAGCGTGGAACTCGATCAGGCTTTGCGGCTTGATCACACTTCCGCAAATGTGCGCGCGCTGCGCGGCTTGTACTGGAATCGTTTGAATCGATATGAGCAAGCGTTAGCTGAGTATTTGCTGGCAGCGGAGTTTGAACCGGAAAACCCGCGCTGGTGGGTGAGTATCGGCGAGGCGCAGGCGAATCTCGGTGACCTGACTGCTGCGTTGGAGGCCTATCAGCATGCAGTGAAACTGGCTCCAAGTGAAGCGGAATATTGGCGGCTGCTGGCGGCCTTTTGCGCAGAACGTTCCGCCTATGTAGAGGAGATCGGCTTGCCCGCCGCTCAACATGCCCAGACTCTTTTGCCGAACGACCCTGCTGTGTTGGATACGCTTGGTTTTGCTTACCTGGCTTCCGGGCGTTACGCCAATGCAGAGCAAAACTTGAAAAAGTCTCTTGAGATATCCCCGGAATATTTCCCCGCACACTTGCACCTCGCGTTGACATACCTTGCA
>DAOQBX010000269.1:0-3425 GCA_035340155.1 Anaerolineales bacterium
AAAATGACTCGGAAAGAAAAAGACACTTTCAGGAAGTTGCCCAACCAGCATCTCGACCTCTTCAGAAATGTGCTGAGTTAATCGTGGGTCGTTGGCAACATAAAACTTTGGTCGCCATGAAATCCTGTCAAAGAGAAGATAAATCTTATTGAATCCCCAAACATACTCACCTTCCAGAAAATGGAGGTTAGTCTTGTTCAGGCTCGGGCCATTTCCCAAAATAAAACAACGCTCTCCGGAAAATGTATTCTTCAGGTCAGAGATCCGGTTTTCAATACTCACTGAAGGGAACCTTCCTGATAAAAATTCAAAGTTCGGGAAATTCCCTCATCCATGGAGACCCACTGCTCCAACCCCAAAGACCCTCGTGTCCATTTTGTGGATGGAACGTACTGTTCGATAGGCAGATCCGGTCGGGGAACGCCGCGAATTTCAATAGGAATGGGAAGTTTCGCGCTTCGCACTACGGCCTGGGCTGTCTCTGCAATGGAGACCGAATCTTCGCTGCCAACATTGTACGCCCGGCCGGGTTCTCCACGAAGCAGCAGAGTCCAGAGCCAGATGGCCAGGTCAGCGGCGTAGAGGTAGGAACGGCGGGGAGTGCCATCTCCATTGATGATAATGGGGCCGCCGCTCATCACATCGCGGATGAAGTTGCCGATGGCAAAATGAATATCCAATGGCAGATGCGGGCCGACAAATGCATAGCACCGTGCAATGACCGGCATTAAGCCATACTGTCTGGCATACAACGAACAAAGGTGCTCGGCAATCCTCTTCCCATTTGCATATGCAGCACGAGGATTCATTGGATCGGGTGCTCCTGAATATTCTTCGGAGATATGACTAATCTCTGGAGGTTGATTCCCATACACCGCCCCGGAACTCGTAAACAGGAAGCGTTCTGCCTTGGTGCGAACCGCAAAATCCAGGGTGTGGCGCGTGCCCTCGATAATGGTATCCAGCATAAGCAACGGGTTCTCTGCGTTGAGTTTTGCGGTGGCATCCGTGGCAGCATGGATGATGTGAGAATACTTTCCTTCAGGGAATATAAAATTACGTACGTCGCCTTCGATGAACTGAATGGCGGAGTCCGCTCCAAGATGGGGAAAAGCGGCTCGGAAAGTATCCGGCCTGCGGGTCAGAACAGAAGCGGAGACTCTTAGGTTAAGTTCCCGCCTGGCATGCAGAAAACTTTCCAATAACCAAATGCCGAAGAATCCAGTTCCGCCTGTGATGAACAAATGCGAATCATGAAGATCATCCCACAGGCTGCGGGTATGGTCGAGGATATGGTTCAGATCTGAGACAGGAAGTTTCATCAGCGGGATCTGCAAAACTGGGCTATAGAGTCCACAACATAATCCAACATTGGGTGTGTGAGACCGGGATAGACGCCGATCCAAAACACGCGATTCATCACGGCGTCGGAGCGGTCAAGATCACCTACGACCCGATAGCGTTTGCCGCGATAAGCTGGCTGGCGCAACAAGTTTCCGCCGAAAAGAAGGCGCGTACCGATCTTGCGCTCGTTGAGCCAGAGGACAAGTTCGTCCCGGGAGAAGGGAGCATCCTCGCGCACGAAAACCGGGAAACCAAACCAACTCGGGTTGGAGTTCGGTGTGGCTTCGGGGAGAATTAAAATTTCTTGAAGTGAAGATAAATGCTCTTTCAAGTAGTCAAAGTTAATCCGACGTTGTTCAATAAATGTGTTCACTTTCTTTAATTGTGTTACACCCACCGCTGCTTGCATATCGGTGGCTTTGAGGTTGTAGCCGATATGCGAGTAAGTATATTTATGATCGTAACCATGCGGAAGATCGCCGAGCTGCCAATCAAAGCGTTTTCCGCAGGTGTTGTCCTTGCCAGGTTCACACCAGCAATCCCGACCCCAATCTCGAAACGATTCGAGCAGGGTTTTCAGCCGCGGCTGATCCGTCAGCACTGCACCGCCCTCACCCATCGTGATGTGATGCGCCGGGTAAAAACTGACCGTGGCAATATCCCCAAAGGTCCCCACCAGTTTTCCATTGTAAGTTGCACCAACTGCATCACAACAGTCTTCGATCAACCACAGGTCATGCCTTTTACAAAAAGCAGCAACGACCTCAAGGTCAAATGGATTCCCAAGCGTATGCGCGATCATCACCGCACGAGTCTTTTCAGAAAGAGCCGCTTCCAACTTTGAAACATCAATGTTGTAGGTGGGAATATCCACATCGATAAAGACCGGGACAAGGTTATTCTGGAAGATCGGGTTAACAGTGGTCGGAAAGCCGGTAGCCACTGTAATGACCTCATCGCCGGGTTTGAGTTGACGGTCCTTCAAAGACGGGGAAGTCAAACAGGAAAGCGCCAATAAATTAGCCGAGGAACCTGAATTTACGAGGATCGCGTGTCGCAAATTAAAATAGCGGGCAAACTCGCGCTCGAACTGGCGCGAAAAACGTCCGGCGGTCAGCCAGAAATCGAGGCTGGAATCCACAAGAGACTGCACATCCAACGCATCGAACACGCGTCCCGCCACAGGGACAGCAGACTCGCCGGGGATGAATTCCCTTTGAGAAAATTCCTCAGATACATATTCAGCGGTCAACTCGAGGATCTTCGCCCGGAGTTGATCAGATCTCTCGCTCATGTTGAAAAAAGTCCTTATACCAATTAATAGTCAATAATAGGGCATCGTTCAAATTAAATAGCGGATTCCAGCCCAACACATGGCGCGCCTTTTCGGCACTCAGATACTGATGCCGGATCTCGTTCGAGGCTTCGTTCAAAATGTCCGGTTTAAGATCGGATTCCATTAACTGGAGGATCTGTTCAACGATCTCCAGCACGGTAACCTGAATCTCATTTGAGAAATTAAACGATTCACCTTTGAGGTCGCGATTGGCAGCAAGTTTTTCTGCCAGCAACATGTAAGCCGCAGCGCCATCTTCCACATAAAAATAATCCCGAACGTATTGACCATCCGAACGGATAACAGGATTCTGCCCGCGCAGGATCGAACGGATGGTCCCGGGGATGATGCGGTTCCAGTTCAGGTCGCCACCGCCATAGAAATTTCCACAGCGGGTGATGGCCACCGGCAGGCCGTAACTTTTGGCGTAGGTCGAAGCAATTAAATCGGCTGCGGATTTGCTAACATCGTAGGGGTGTTGTCCCTGTAATGGCGTGGATTCATCGTAGGGAAGGATTTCCTGATCTCCGTAAGCCTTATCCGATGAAGCCATGACCATCTGCTTCACCTTGGGGCTGCGTCTTGCAGCCTCAAGCAAATTCCATGTCCCGGCAATATTCGTCTCGAACGTGGAAACGGGATTGCGGTTCGCAATGGTCACAATGGTCTGGGCTGCAAGATGGATAACTGTATCGATCTCGTACTCGCCCAATGTACGCTCCAAAACTTCACGGTCGCGGACATC
>DAOQBX010000270.1:0-3398 GCA_035340155.1 Anaerolineales bacterium
CGAATCGTGAAGTGCTGCTCATCGCCAACGACGCCACCGTCAAAGGCGGCTCGTACTTCCCGATGACGGTCAAGAAGCATCTCCGCGCGCAACAGATCGCTGAAGAAAATCATTTGCCCTGCCTCTATCTCGTTGATTCTGGCGGGGCGAATTTGCCTTTTCAAGATGAGGTCTTCCCCGATGTCAATCACTTCGGGCGCATCTTCTACAATCAAGCGCGCATGTCTGCCAAGCGCATTCCGCAAATTGCGGCGGTGATGGGTTCGTGCACAGCGGGCGGCGCGTACGTCCCGGCGATGAGTGATGAAGCCGTCATCGTCAAAGGCGCTGGCACTATCTTCCTCGGCGGACCTCCGCTGGTCAAAGCCGCCACGGGCGAAGATGTCACTGCCGAAGAATTAGGCGGCGCGGATGTGCATACCCGCAAGAGCGGCGTTGCCGATCACTTCGCAGAGGATGATGACCACGCGATTGAAATTCTACGCAGCATCGTTGAGACGCTTCCGCGCGGACACGTCCACTCGCATCTTTCCGCGCTGGATGTTGCTC
Source organism: Anaerolineales bacterium (assembly GCA_035340155.1). GTDB lineage: Bacteria > Chloroflexota > Anaerolineae > Anaerolineales > Villigracilaceae > Villigracilis. Next base: position 550 of record DAOQBX010000270.1, read on the forward strand.
CACCCGAGGAGCCTTTATACCCCGCTGACGAGTTGTACGGAGTCCTGCCGCGCACCTTCAAAGAATCCTTCGATGTCCGCGAGATCATCGCACGCATCGTGGATGGTTCCAAATTCCGCGAGTTCAAAGCGCGTTACGGCACGACTCTCATCTGTGGCTTTGCGCGGATCCACGGCTATCCGGTCGGCATCATCGCCAACAACGGAGTCTTGTTCAGCGAGTCCGCACTCAAAGGGACGCACTTCATCGAACTGTGTGACCAGCGCGGCATTCCGCTCATCTTTTTGCAGAACATCACCGGCTTCATGGTCGGCAAGGATTACGAAACCGGCGGCATCGCCAAAGACGGCGCGAAGATGGTCCATGCTGTGGCAACGACTCGCGTCCCCAAACTGACTCTCGTCATTGGCGGTTCGTTTGGTGCGGGCAACTACGCCATGGCAGGTCGCGCCTACGGCTCCAACTTCTTGTGGATGTGGCCCAACGCACGCATCTCCGTCATGGGCGGTGAACAAGCCGCGAACGTGATGCTCACCATCAAGCAAGATCAACTCGCGAGAGAAGGCAAACCAGCCCTGAGCGCGGAAGAAGCGGAAGAGTTCAAGCGTCCATTATTGGAGAAATACGAACGCGAAGGCAGTCCTTATCATTCCTCTGCTCGCATCTGGGATGACGGTGTGATCGACCCCGCAGATACCCGTCAGGTGTTGGGCTTGGCTCTGTCTGTAGTGCTCAATGCGCCGAAGGAAGATGGCGGCTTCGGCGTTTTCAGAATGTAACCATGTCCTCACAATACTCTTCTCCCACCTTTCGCACCTTTATCAAGATCGAAGGCTTCATTATGAAGACCTTTGTCCCTGTTGAAAAACCGGGTCCTATTTTCAAATGGATCTTCAAAAGCACCATCCTGCTCTTCAAATTAGGCTTGGGTGGGCTGATGAAAGATTATTTCCTGCTCATCACCACCACCGGGCGCAAGACCGGCAAAGTCCGCCAGACTCCGCTCGAACATCGTTACGATGAAGCCAATGACCGTTATCTCATCTTATCGGGTTGGGCGGGCAAAACTGACTGGTATCGAAACGTCAAAGCCAATCCCAACATACATGTGCAAGTTGGTAATCGTAATTTTGCCTGCCTCGCTGAGCCTGCCAGTGAAGATGATGTAGTGAATGTGCTTGAAAACACCGCTCGCATCAGCCCTATCATGCTCAAAGTCTGGTCGCGTTGGGCAGGCGAAGAGTTGGATGGTTCGCGTGAAAGCCTGCGGCGCGCCGCAAAATATTGTCCGTCATTTTGGTTGAAAGCACAGGGAGCCTAAGCATGTCTTACAAAGAATCTTCACCCCATCATCTTCTCGCTCGACTGGCAGGGAATTGGAAAGGCACCAGCAAATTATGGCTGGAACCCGACAAACTTGCCGATGAGTCTGCCCTGGTTGGAACGACCCAGTTGGTCTTGGAAGGACGCTATGCCCTTTTCCTATACCAAGCCACCATCGAAGGCGAAGCGCAGCATGGTATGTTCACCTTCGGCTACAATACCCAACTCGACCGTTACGAAACCAGCTGGGTGGACTCGTTCCATACGAATACCTCCATCATGTTCTGCACTGGCAGCGAGATCAAGAATGGTTTCTCCGTCCTTGGCAGTTACCCCGATCCCAGCGGCGGCCCCGACTGGGGCTGGCGGACCGAAGTAAAATTGCTGGACGACGACCATCTTCTCATCACAGCCTTCAATATCCTGCCGGATGGCGGCGAGGCAAAAGCGACCGAAGCAGACCTGAGGCGCATCAAATCTTAAGGAGCAATTCATGGCGGCACAGAATTATGAGTATCACGGCCTGATGGTCAAATATTGGGACCTGTTGCGCGGCGACACCTCCCAGTGGCCCGACCGTTCCATGTATCTAAGTTTGATCCAGAAATACGGCCAGCCCGTGCTGGATGTGGGTTGTTCGGGCGGCCGCCTCATTCTGGATTTTCTTTCACAACGCATCGATGTCGACGGGGTGGACCTCTCGCCGGAGATGATCGATCTGTGCTCCCAGAACGCTGCCCGCAGGAACCTCAAACCCAATTTGTATCTCCAGAATATGGCCGAGTTGAGCCTGCCGCGCAAATACAAGACCCTTCTAGTGGCGTCGAGTTCCATTCAACTGTTGCTCAAGCCCGGGCAGCCTCAACAAGCCATGAAGCGCTTCTTTGACCATCTGGAACCGGGCGGCATTCTGGTGGCGCCGTTCATGACGCTCTGGCTGGATGGCGATCCGTTCGATAGCGGCTTTACCCAGGAAGCGTTCCGCCCGGAAGACGGAGCCACCGTGCGCCGAACGGGGTGGTCGCGCTACAACCCTGAGACCAAAATGGAAGATACCCGCGACTTGTGGGAGATCATCAAAGACGGGGTTCAGATCCAATCTGAGACCCATGTCCAATCTCCCGCCACGCTGTCCTATACACAGGAGGAAGCCAAAGCCCTGTTCGTGGAGGCGGGCTTCACCGATATTCAGATCTACAGCGAATTCACCTTCGACCCGGTCAAGTCATCCGATACGCTCTTTACCCTTGTCGGAGTCAAGCCATGAGGATCCTCATCATCGGTGGCACGCGCTTTCTTGGACGTCACATCGTCAACTCGGCCCGCGCACACGGACATGAGGTCACACTCTTCAATCGCGGGGAAACCAACCCCAGCCTGTATCAGAACGTCAAAAAGATCCGGGGCGATCGGGCTTCGGATATGGACCAGATTTCAGGGCAGTGGGATGCGGTCATTGATACCTGCGGATACGTGCCGCGCATCGTCAAAAGTTCCGCCGAAGCCTTGAAGGACAAGGTCAGTCA
>DAOQBX010000271.1:0-3394 GCA_035340155.1 Anaerolineales bacterium
CAAAAAGACCAAAAGTAAACTAACCTTCATCCGTGACCCGCATGAAGCGGTGAAAGGCGCGCATGTCATTTATACCGATACCTGGACCAGCATGGGCCAGGAGGAGGAAACGGCTAAACGTGAAAAAGTCTTCCCGCCATATCAGGTCAATGCCCAACTGGTCGGCGAAGCGGATAAGGATGTCATTGTGATGCACTGCCTCCCGGCGCACCGCAATCACGAATTGACCGACGAAGTCGCCGACGGTGAACATTCGGTGATCTTCCAGCAGGCGCATAACCGCCTGCATGCTCAAAAAGCCATTATCGCGCATCTGCTCGACGTTGCGTAACTATATCAACCCCGGAGACTCCTTTAAATGAATACACAGGAATTTATCAATATCGAAGAAAAGTACGGCGCTCATAATTACCATCCGCTTGACGTTGTCATTGAAAAAGCGGAAGGGGTGTGGGTGTACGATGTGGATGGAAAAAAATACCTTGATTGTCTTTCCGCTTACTCTGCGGTGAATCAGGGGCATGTTCATCCTGAGATTTTGAAGGCTCTGCTCGATCAGGCTGGTAAAGTCACCCTGACCTCGCGAGCCTTCCGCAACGACCAGCTGCCGTTGCTCTACAAGGAACTCTCCGAGATGACTGGTTATGAGATGTCTCTGCCGATGAACTCCGGTGCAGAAGCGGTTGAGACAGCCGTCAAGCTGGCTCGTAAATGGGCCTACCAGGTCAAGAAGGTTCCGCGCCACCAGGCCGAGATCATTGTGGCTGGGAATAACTTCCACGGTCGCACAGTCACCATCGTTTCGTTCTCGACCGAACCCCATTATCGCGACGACTTTGGCCCCTTTACACCAGGCTTCGTGATCGTGGAATATGGAAATGCAGAAGCCATTGAAAAGGCGATTACGCCCAACACTGCCGCCGTCATGCTGGAACCGATCCAAGGTGAAGCCGGTGTGATCGTCCCGCCTGCCGGATATTTGAAAAGAGTTTCCGATATCTGCAGAAAAAATAACGTTCTGCTGGTCGCGGATGAAATTCAAACCGGTCTGGGCCGGACCGGGAAACTGTTCGCTGCTCATCATGACGATGTCCGCCCGGATGTGGTCATCGTTGGCAAGGCACTTTCCGGCGGGTTTTATCCTGTTTCGGCTGTCCTGGCCGATAAGCCCATCCTGGGCCTGTTCACCCCCGGCGAGCATGGCTCAACCTTTGGCGGTAATCCGCTGGCCGCGTCTGTGGCGCGCGCATCCTTGCGCGTGATCCGTGAGGAGAAACTCTCGGAGCGTTCGGCGCAGTTGGGTGAATATTTCATTGAACAACTGAGCGAGATCAGCAGCCCGCATGTGAAGGAAGTGCGTGGCAAGGGTCTGCTGATCGGTGTGGAACTCAAACCTGAGGCGGGTGGCGCGCGTCGTTTTTGCGAGGCATTGAAGTCACGAGGTATCCTTGCCAAGGAGACGCATGATAACGTCATCCGCTTTGCGCCGCCATTGGTCATTGATAAGGAAACGATCGATTGGGCGCTCCCGGCCATTCGTGATACGCTTAATATGCCGTAACAATACCAGACCCTAAAGGATTTGGATGCCTTTAGGGTCTTTTTATGGAGGCACCATGTATATAGGAATACCAAAAGAAAGCAGGCCGTTCGAATATCGAGTGGGTTTGTCGCCGGCCGGTGTGGAAATTCTAACCAACTTTGGGCATCAGATTTTCGTCGAACACGATGCGGGGGCAGGAGCAGGCTTTAGTGACCGGGAATACGAAAAAGTTGGCGCACGTATTGCCTATTCTGCGCAAGAGGTTTTTGGCCGGGCTGATTTTCTGCTGAAGATCGCGCGGCCTTTGAAGCAGGAACTGGAATGGCTTAACGACGGTTCGATCGTCGCCGGGTTTTTGCACCTGGCTTCCAGTTCGCAAGATCAGATCGACCTGTTGCTTGATAAGAAGATCACCGCCCTGGCTTATGAGCAGTTTAAGGATGCCAAAGGCGGACTGGCTGTGTTGCGTCCGTTCAGCATGATCTGCGGTTCGATGGTCGCACAGATCGCTGGGCGCTTGTTGCAAACCAACTGGGGCGGCAAGGGCATTTTGCTGAGCGGCGTCCCCGGCGTCCCACCCGCAGAAGTTGTCATTCTTGGTGCAGGTGTGGTCGGCACTTCTGCCGCGCGTTCCCTGATCGGCACGGGTGCTCATGTTACCGTGTTGGATAGCAACATGGCCGCGCTTGAGAAACTTGCCGAGCGCTTCCCCGGGGTGGTGACCATGTTCGCCACCAAACGGAACTTCGAACGTGCTACCGCATTTGCCGATGTGCTGGTGGGTGCGGTGCTGGTCAGCGGCCAGCGTTCCCCAATCCTGGTCACCCGTGAAATGGTTCGCGCCATGAAGCCGCGTTCCGTTATCATCGATGTGAGTATCGATCAGGGCGGCTGTATCGAAACATCCCGCCCGACCATGCACGACAATCCTACATTCATTGAGGAAAATATTGTGCATTACTGTGTGCCGAATATTCCCAGCGTAGTGGCCCGTACGGCCAGTCACGTCTTTGTTAACGCTGCCATTCCCTACATTGCAGATATCGCCAATCTTGGGGTTGATACGGCCATTCAACAGGAGCCCTCCATCGAGGCCGCCGTCAACACCCACCAAGGCAAACTCGTCAATCTCGTACGATTGAGCGCAAAGGAATAAGATTATGTGCGCTTCAGTCAACTATCAATCCCGTGTGACCTCTGCTGAGGAGGCGGTTAAGGTCATTAAATCCGGTGACCGCATCTTTCTCACCGGGAATGTATCCGTCCCCCAGACACTTTTGGCGGCGCTGGTAAAACATGCCCCCAATGTTCAGGATGTGGAGATCTGCCAGGCGCTCACTGTGGGCTCCGCAGATTATGTCAGCCCTGAAATGGAAGGTCACCTGCGCGTCAACTCCATGTTCATCAGCGCCAACATCCGCAAAGCCGTGCAGGAAGGCCGCGCCGATTTTACGCCGGTTCTTTTATCCGAATTCCCGCTGCTGTTCAAACGCGGCGTCCTGCCTGTGGATGTGGCTGTGATCCATGTCTCCACTCCGGACGAGCATGGCTTTTGCAGCCTTGGTGTGGAAGTCGGTCTTACTAAATCTGCTGCCGAGTCTGCCAAAGTGGTCATCGCCGAAGTGAATGAACAGATGCCGCGTACCCTTGGCGATTCCTTCATCCATGTCAGCCGTCTGACCCATATCGTGCCGGTCAATTATCCGATTCCCGAACACAATATGACGGCTGAAGGCGACTCAGAGATCATCCAAAAGATCGCGGGTTTTGTCGCCTCGCTGATCCCCGATGGAGCGACCATGCAATTGGGCATCGGCTCCATCCCGGATGCGGTGTTGAAATTCCTCTCCG
>DAOQBX010000272.1:0-3367 GCA_035340155.1 Anaerolineales bacterium
TGAGATGTCAGGAGCGCCACCACCGAGGCCCGTGTTCTTGTACGCGGAGGCAAAGCCCCACGAACGTACCAGGTGCGGGGCGTCAGGTGTCACGCGCGGCTTGAACAATTCCCCGCGCGGCAAACCTGCAACCTTCAACATTTCACTTTCGACCCGATCAATACATTCCAGCAGGCCAACTGACTCTTTCAATTCCTGTCCCGTGTTGGTGACGCTGCCAACGTGCAAGGCGTTCATACGACGCAGTTCAACGGGATCGAGGTCAAGTTCTTCGGCGAGTTTGTCCATCATCGATTCAACAGCGAAGGCCGACTGCGTGACGCCAAATCCGCGGAATGCGCCCGCGGGCGGATTGTTGGTGTACATGGCGTAGCAATCGGCGCGGACATGCGGAATGTCGTACGGGCCAGCCGAGTGCGTGGTGGCACGGGTCATCACTTTTTCGCCGAGCGAAGCATACGCGCCCGTATCGCCATAGAGTTCAGTCTCCGCCGCAACGAGGCGACCATTTTTCTTCGCGCCGATCTTCACGCGGATCTGCGTGGCATGTCGTTTCGGATGCACAAGCAAACTTTCGCGGCGATCGAAGAGCAACTTCACAGGGCGTTGCGTCACGTTCGCCAGCATTGCCGTGTGGATCTGACCCATCACATCTTCCTTACCGCCGAAGCCGCCGCCCATTAACTGCCCCACCACGCGCACGCGCTCTTCAGGCCAACCCATCACGCGCGCAACCTGCGTGCGGTCCTGGTACGGAATTTGCGAACCGACATAAATTTCCATGCGACCATCGGGCAGCGGCACCGCAATCGAACATTCAGGTTCAATAAACGCATGGTCAGTGGCGGGCGTGTGGAAAGTATGCTCAAGGACAATATCGGCTTCACCAAAACCCGCATCCATATCGCCTTTGCGGACTTTAATGTGCTTGAGCAGATTTCCTTTTTCGTGGATTTGCGGGACTCCTTCTTCGCGAGCCATGACCGCATTGGTGATGACTGGCTGGAGGTCGAACTCCGCTTCGATCAACGCCGAAGCCTGCTCGGCCACCTCAGGCGACTCAGCGGCGACGATGGCGAGCGCATCCCCAACATAACGTACGCGTTCACCAACACCAACCATCACGGGCCAATCGTAAATGACCAGTCCATGATTCTTTTCGGCGGGAACATCTTCAGCGGTGAGAACCGCAACAACACCTTTCAAGGCTTTAGCCTTGGAGATGTCGAGTCTCTTCAAGAAGCCATGCGGGATCATCGCACGTTTGGCTTTGGCGTATAACATGCCGTCGAATTTCAAGTCATCGGTGTAGATGGCTTCGCCCGTCACCTTTTCCACGGCTTCAGGGCGCAGGTGCTTGTGCCCGACAGTTTTATGCTCGTGAACCGAGTCTGGAATGTGGGTCGGCTTTTGAACAGGTTCACCCGTGCGCAAGGATTGCGCCGCCGCGAGAATTGCATTCTCAATGGATGGATAACCTGCACAACGGCAAAGCGTATCTTTCAAAGCAAAGCGGATATCGTCGCTGTTTGGATTCGAGTTGCGCTTAAGCAATGCATATGCGGTCATGATCTGGCCGGGGATGCAGAATCCGCACTGGACGGCGCCATGCTCCACGAAGGCTTCCTGCAGCGGGTGGAGTTTCATTTCTTCGTGGACGCGTTTTGCAAGTCCTTCGATGGTGACGATGGTCTTGCCATCCGCGCGTTCCGCGGGATATACACAAGACATCATCGGCTGACCATCCACAAGAACGGTACACGCGCCGCACTCGGCTTCTTCACAGCCGATCTTGGTGCCGGTCAGTCGCAGTCGCTCACGCAGCAGCGTGGAGAGAGTCTCACCTGCAACAGAGTTGATAGTATGTTTAATGCCGTTAACTGTAAAGGTAATTTGATTGTTCATAGGTTTTCCTCAAAATTTTGAACCACAGAGACACGGTGACACGGAGTTTTTGTTTACGGAACTTTCAGTGGCTCTGTGTCTCCGTGGTTAGAGTTTTTATAAGACTCTGCGATAAATACCGTCTTTCAAAACTGGCACGCGGAATATGATGGTTGTGAGAAACAGGAAAATTTCGTTGCATAAAAATTCCTTTTTCTAACTACTGAGACACGGAGACATAGGGTTTTTAATGTATTCTCCGTGCTTCAGTGTCTCCGTGGTTAGACTGCCCTTTCCCACGCGGTATCAAGCACATCTTTGAACAAGCCGCCGACAATATGTTTGCGGTAATCTGCCGTGGCACGTCTTGCGCTGGTGCGGAACTGTGCCTGATCGAGGAGCGCATCCAAGGTTTGATCGAAGGTCTCTTCGCTCAGGGATTTGCCGCGCAAGGAATTTTCCGCTTCGGTGGCACGGAAGGGAATGGAACTGCCCGGGCCAACAGCAATGTGAATATCTTTTACAACATCCCCATCACGCTGAAGCCAGACGGCACAGTTCAAAATGGGCAGCGCCACTCCCTGCGGACGCATGATGCGTTTGAAGCAGGAGGCGGCGTGGGGAGTGGAAAGTGGTAAGTGAAAACCGACGATGATCTCTTTTGTCTTGTCGATGGCGGATTTTCCGGGGCCAAGAAAGAGCGAGGTGAACGGCATCTTGCGCGTGCCGGAAACACTCGCAACTTCGGCCACCGCGTCGAGCGCGGTCAGGGCGATGGTGCCATCGGCGGCGGGAAGGGCGTGCGCTACATTTCCGCCCAACGTGGCTGTGTTGCGGACTTGCGGCCCAGCGATCAAATTACAGGCTTCGACCAATGCCTGGGCGTGAGCGGCAGCCAACGGGTCCAGTGCGACGCGGTTGACCGCGACGGCCGCGCCGATGAAGAGCGAGTCGCCTCGCAGTTCGAGCGCGGTCATCTCCGGCACAAAGGTCAGATCAATTAATGTGTGGATGGGGGCATGGCGGCCTTGTCGCAGGTCGAGCAACAGGTCGGTTCCGCCCGCGATGGGCATGACGGGACCGGGTGCCGTTGCAAGCGCCTGGACTGCCTCCGTGACGGAGGTTGGCCGTTTGTATTCCTGCCAAAGGTTCATAGGTGGTGTCCTTTCTTACTGAGGCGGCGGCACTTTTCGATGGGTACTACGCGACCCAACGCCGCTGTTCGCACAGCGACCACCGAACCGATGGATATATGTTTGTCATTGCGAGTAATGTCGTTGCGAGGGCGATAGCCCGAAACAATCTTACCGAAAGAGGGGATTGCTTCGTCGCAAAAAACGCTCCTTGCAATGACATGGGCTATTTTACAACAGGCGCGCCCTCTTCGGGGTGAACGCCTGCCATGAGCAAACCAAGTCGTTCGGGGGTGGCTTCGGCGCGCGGGACGATTTCCATCACCTGGCCTTCGTAGAGAACCGCGATG
>DAOQBX010000273.1:0-3365 GCA_035340155.1 Anaerolineales bacterium
ATCGCGCCCGTACAGGAATATTCTCCACACCGCATGGCAACCTCGTCACACCGGTCTTTGCGCCTGTGGGTACCCAGGCAACGGTCAAGACCCTCACGCCGGAACACCTCAAAGAGATCAATGCTTCGCTGGTCTTGAGCAACACCTATCATTTGTACCTGCGTCCCGGCGACGAACTCGTCCGCGATATGGGTGGACTGCACAAGTTCATGCGATGGTCTGGCCCCATGCTCACCGATTCAGGTGGGTTTCAGGTCTTTTCCCTCGCGCAGACCCGCAAGGTCGATGAAGACGGTGTGACTTTCAAGAGTCATATTGACGGTTCGACCCATCGCTTCACGCCGGAAAAGTCCATTCAAATTCAGGAAAATCTCGGCGCGGATATCATCATGGCCTTCGATGAATGTTCCGACCCGAACGACCATACCTACATCCAAAAAGCGATGGAGCGGACGCATCGCTGGGCAGAGCGCTCGCTCAATGCCAAGAAGCGCTCAGACCAGGCCCTGTTCGGGATCGTCCAAGGTGGAGTTGACGCCCCACTGCGGGCGGAGTCTGCCAAATTCATTGCTTCTCTGGATACCCCCGGCATCGCCATCGGCGGCCTTTCTGTCGGCGAGACCAAGCAGGAAATGCACGATACGCTGGACGTGGTCACCCCGCTGCTGCCAGAGAACAAACCACGCTACCTGATGGGTGTTGGTACACCCGAAGACCTCATCAACGGCGTCTTGCGCGGCGTGGATGTTTTCGACTGCGTCCTTCCAACCCGGCTTGCTCGGCACCATTCTGCCTTCGCACCGGAGGGAAGGCTTAATCTGATGAATGCGACTTTTGCCCGCGACGAGCGCCCAATCGATGAAACCTGTGATTGCTATACGTGCACCACCTTTACGCGCGCGTATATCCGGCATCTAATAGTAGCGAAAGAATTATTGGCTGGAACGCTTATTTCAATTCACAACTTACGGGCATTGATCCGGCTGATGGAACAGATTCGTAATTTCATCACGGACGGAACATTCGAATTGCGTGTGCCGGAGTTGTTGAACCAATGGAATAACAACGCCAAAAGAGCGCTTCAAAGTAAATAACATTAAAATTGAAAAAATATTTAATGGGCGGAACAAAATCACTCACTCCAGCGTTCTCATGGCATGACCGGAGTACCCCAAGGCGTACCTTGACTTTGAGTTGGAAATCGTTATCATATTTTTAACGGACGTTTTTCGTCTGATTTTTACCTTGCCTATTATCAACTTGAATGGAGAGACACAGTGATGACCAGAACCATCCAACTTGTTGCCCTTTTCGCAGCTATCTGCCTTCTTCTGGCCTCCTGCACAATCGGGGATGTCACTCCTTCAGCCGCTTCCAACCAACTCTTGGCGGCTGAAACACCTCAAGCCTCAGCCCTGGTTTTGACTGCCCAACCCGACACAACGATCCCCTATAACACGGTCGGACAAAACATCAACATCATGTATACCGTCACAAATACCGGGACGGCAGCCCTGCCCGGGACGGTCATTATCAACGGAGCAACTGCCACCTGTCCGCCAACCACCACAGTTGGGAACAAGAACGATTCGCTCGACCCGGCCGAAACCCTTGGCTGTGCTTCTGCCTATCCGCTCACCCAGGCTGATCTCGATAAAGGCTCGGTGACTCTCATCGTCAGCGCCACACTCAACGGCGTGAACTCCGCCCCGGTCACGGTAACCGTGGCTACGGTCCAGCCCAAAGCCGTATCTGTAACCGCCGCCTCGAGCCCGACCACTTACGATCAGGTTGGACGCGAACTCATCATCACCTATACCATCAAGAACATCGGCACGCAAAACCTCGGCCCAGACCCATTCCAGGTCATCGATAAATTGATCAACGCCACGCCGTTCAACTGCGGGTTGACTGGCGCCACCCTCGCCCCCGGTGCGACCCTTACCTGCTCAGCCAAGTACATTGTTTCGCAGAACGATATGAACGGGGCCGCCATCATCAGCACCTCCACGGCTTCCGGCGGCGGAGCGGGGGTCTCGCAGCCTTTCTCGTTGACGATCAACAAAGGAGTCGTGACGAACCCGGGCGGTGGCACAGCTGTCCCCGGCAATACCATCACCTATACTGTGAAAGAAGGTGAATGGCTATGGCAGATCGCGCGCTGCTTCGGTACGGATCCCAACAAACTGGTTGAAGCCAACAAACAATTGCCAGACCCGGCGCAGATCAAAAAAGGCGATGTCATCACAGTCCCCAATGTGGGCAGCACCGGCAAGGTTTCGGATGAACCTTGCGTAAAGCTGCACACCGTTCAAACCGGTGAGACGTGGATCTCCATCGCACAGTTATATAACGCCGACCCGGTCATCACACAAATGGTGAATGACAACTCTCTGGCCGTAGGAAGCGTGATCAAAGTGCCGCGCAACTCAGCAGGTGGAACTCCTGTTTTGCCCTCCACCATTGGGCTGACCTCTACCGCCAACCCGACCACGTACGGGGCAGCCGGTCAGCAGATCACATACACCTATGTCATCAAAAACACCGGGACTACCAATCTCGGCCCAACCCAGTTCACTGTCACCGACAAACTCATCAGCCCAAATCCCATCAACTGCGGCGCGGCAAACTCAAGCCTGGCCCCTGGCGCTACATTGACCTGTCAGGCGGCTTATGCGATCACGCAGGCGAACATGAACGAGGCAACTATCACGAACTCTGCTACAGCCTCTGGCAGCGGAGCGACGTCTTCGCAATCCACCTTCACCATCAACCGCGCATCCCAAGGAATCACGCTTACCATCACACCCAGTGTGACAACATACGAGACAGTTGGTGAGAAAATAATCTACAAGTACACCATCCGAAATACCGGCACAACGACACTTGGACCCACTCAATTCGTGGTCAACGACAACCTCATCAGCGCAACACCGTTCAATTGTGGTGTGGCCAACGTTACCCTGCCTGCAAATTCGGCCGTGGAATGTACCGCAGAGTATGTTGTTACCCAAAACAACTTGAACAATCTGTCCATCACGAATACCGCCACCGCTTCCGCTGCGGGTGTCAGCCCCTCGCAGCCTGCCAGCGTCACGGTCAATAAGAAGCAATGATATTCCACAAGGAGAAAGAATGCGCGCAAATAAATCTCGCATCATTGTTCTAGCAATCCTTATATTTGCCACCTTTGCCATCCCTTCAAAAAGCATGGCTTGGGGGAATTGTCCCGCCCAAGTCATTGTGCAATGGGGCGACACCCTGAGCGGCCTGGCTGTCACCTGCGGTACCACCGTTGACGCCATCCGCGCCGCAAACCCAGGGCTGGGCTGGTGGCTTTACGCCGGGCAGATCCTTAACATCCC
>DAOQBX010000274.1:0-3364 GCA_035340155.1 Anaerolineales bacterium
ACCCATCCATTACACCGGCGTATTACAGACCGAGTCCGCTTCCATCCCGGAAGCGCAATGGCCTGAAAAATCATCCCAGATGAAGGGATTTCAATTCGCGTCCATTTTCGATTTTGCCAAAGCCTATCGTGACGGCAGGACAACCCCGGAAGAAGTTGCCCAAAAAGTGCTGGAAGCCATCGCAGCCAGTGATTCGTCCTTTCCCCCGACCCGGGCGTTCATTGCCATCAACCGTGACGATGTGCTGAGGCAGGCGCGCGAATCCACCCAGCGCTTCAAAGAAGGCCGGCCGCTCAGCATCTTCGACGGTGTGCCTGTCGCTGTCAAAGATGAGATCGATATGACACCCTATCCCACCACCGTGGGAACCTCATTTCTTGGAAAGACTCCCGCCAAAGAAGATGCGACCGTTGTGGCGCGTTTACGTGCCGCAGGCGCATTGTTGATCGGCAAAGTCAATATGTACGAGATCGGCATCGGCGTGACGGGGCTGAACCCGCATCACGGTACGCCGCGAAACCCCTACAACACAAAACACTACACCGGTGGAAGTTCAAGCGGTTCCGCCACAGCCGTTGCAGCCGGGTTCGTTCCGGTCGCCATCGGCGCAGATGGAGGCGGTTCGATCCGCATCCCGGCAGCGTTCTGCGGCGCAGTGGGGTTGAAAGCGACCTTTGGGCGCGTGAGTGAATTTGGCGCATTCCCGTTGTGCTGGAGTGTCGCCCATGTGGGTCCCATTGCCGCCTCCGCTACCGATGCCGCACTGACCTATGCCCTCATCGCCGGGCCGGACCCCAGGGACGCAAACTCCCTGCACCAACCACTCCCCTCTCTTGAAGGCTGGGATGATCTGAATATGCAGGGACTCAAGATCGGCATCTACCGTCCCTGGTTCCAGCATGCAGAAGCAGAGGTTGTGGCTGCCTGTCAGGCCATGCTCAAAAAGTTCGAAGATATGGGATGTGAGGTCAAAGAAGTCGTCATCCCCAACCTCGAAGACAACCGCGTCGCGCATGTATTCACCATCGTCAGCGAGATGATGCAAAGCATGTCGGAGTTCTACGATGCCCATCACCGCGAACACGGGCTGGACGTCCGCGTCAACCTTGCGTTGGGAAGAAATTTCAGCGCCGATGATTATGTCAAAGCGCAGCGCATCCGCACCTTGATGATCCAACATTTCGAAAGTGCTTTCAAAGAAGTGGATGTGATCCTGACCCCGACAACCGCCATCGCTGCGCCAGAGATCAAGAAGACCGCCCTGCCGGATGGAGATTCCGACCTGACCGTCCTGACCGAGATCATGCGCTTCGTCACCGCCTCGAACATGACCGGTCACCCCGCCATCTCCTTCCCTGTGGGCTATACCCAAAAGAACCTGCCCATTGGCATGCAAGCCATCGGCAAAGCCTGGGACGAGAAGACCCTGCTACGCCTGGCCCTGGCCTCCGAGCAGGTCGTGGAACGCAAAGCGCCGCAAGTCCATTATCAGATCTTGAAGTAGAATTTTGAATCTATTATTCTTAGAACAGATATGCTAGAATTGATCCATTGACTGCCCCACCTTTATTGAGAACAGGAGCAACCATGGCAAAGAACGCAGAACTGAAAACAAAAAAGACCGAGGCCAGCGTCGAAGCCTTCCTCGCCGCCATTCAAGATGAAAGCGTGCGCGAAGATTGCACAGAGATCACGAGGATCATGAAGCAAGCCGCCAAAGACGAGCCGAAGATGTGGGGCTCAAGCATCGTCGGCTTTGGTCACTATCACTACAAGTACGCAAGCGGGCGCGAGAACGACTGGTTCCAGATCGGCTTCTCGCCCCGCAAACAAAACATCACCATTTACTTCATGGGAAGTCTCGCAGACCACGAAGCCTCGCTCCAAAAACTCGGCAAGCACACCACCGGCAAAGGCTGTTTGTATATCAAGAACCTGGAAGACGTTGACAAAAAAGTGCTGAAGGAGATCCTTGTCAACGCCGTGAAGAATCTCAAAGCCAAATGAGCCTTCAACGCGACCCTGAAAATCTCGAAGGCAAGACCCTCCACCGCTTCATGGATTTCAAAGACAAACGGATCCTGGAAGTGGGTTGCGGCGAGGGGCGCCTGACGTGGAAATACGCGGGCGTTTCCTCCCTGACCCTGGGCCTGGATCCTGACCATCCCGCCTTGCGCATCGCCCGCGCCGACTGTCCGCCCGACCTGCGCGAGCGTGTGCATCTCACAGGGGCGAGCGCAAGGCACATCCCCCTTGCAAATGAAACCTTTGACATTGCCGTGCTGGCCTGGTCGCTCTGATGACTGGCGCATGAGAGCATGGTCCATGCTCTGAGCGAAATTCATCGAGTCCTCAAACCCGGCGGAATCTTGCTGGACCTGCGGGCATTGGAAGATTCATGGCCGGTGGAGATCGTCTCATCGGCGGGCTGGCAGGTATCGGGCAGGTTGGAAGCGCTGCCTGGGATGATGGAAGATGACGAAGCGGCGAATCAAGCCATGCGTGAGGTTGAGTCCGGGGGGTGGTTCATCCAAACCCGCGTAGAAGAATTCCCCTACTTTTATTATTGGGATGCGCCCTCCGAAATGAAGGAATTTACCGAGGCCGATTGGGAAGGGCTGGAGAAATTCAGCGAGGAGGTTTTCCGAAAGACCGCCTCGTTGTGGGCGTCGGCCAATGCCGATGCGCGCGTGCGCATGCGAGTCCGTATGCACATTGCCAGCTGGCAGAAGGCTTAGATTCCCTGCTTTCTTTTTTTCATCGTCGCATAACGCGAGACAAAATGCACCCACCACGGGGAGAGTTTGGTCTTGTATTTTGCAGCCCGGATGACCCTGCGCATCCCTTCCGCCCCGTCGAATGGATCCAGCATCACGACCGACCTGCCCACCTCAAACGTTGCGTGCGCGTCGGAGCCGACCGTGCCAGCGAGGTTGTGTTTTTTCGCGAAGGCCAGTGCGCGCTGGTTGAAGCGCGCATCCATGCAGCGGGAGTTAAAGATCTCAATGGCATCCACCTGCGGAATGATCTCGAGCAGGTCCTTTTCACGCCAACCGCCCTTACGCCATTCGTCGAAGGGATGCGAAACACTGATGAACGCACCTTGCTCCTTCAAGAGTTTGAGAGTCTGCGCCGGGGAAAGTCCAGCGGGAATTTCCTCCTGCACGAAGGCAGCCAGGATCTCGCCCTGGGTTGTCATGATCTCCTCGCCCACAATGACGAGTTCCGGATCGATGACCTGGGCCTCGCGTGCTCCTGCAATTGAGTTGTGATCGGTGATAATAAGACGGTCCAGGCCCTTTTTGCGGGCCGCGCGGATCAGGTCCGCCGCGGCCTGCGTGTCCTGCCGCTCGGCGTCGGTCAG
>DAOQBX010000275.1:0-3346 GCA_035340155.1 Anaerolineales bacterium
TCAAGGATCTGCTGCGCATCCTTCAAGTCGATGCGCTGGAAGTTCGCAATGGTGTACACGGTCTGAAGTGGGTCTTCAAGCGAAGTGATCGAATTCGCCAGTTCTTCGGGAAACGAGGGGATCATCTGGGTGATGGTCTGAAACTGGTCGCGGGCATTACGGGCCAGCGCGGAAGTTTCGATGTTATCGTCTTCAACCTCTGGCGCAAGGTGGATCTTTGCCTTGAGGTAGGGTTCTTCCTGCGTAAATTCGCCCAAGCGGAAGCGCTCCATACCCTGCACGAGCAGCCGTACTGTACCATCCGGCGCGCGCAACAGGCGGTGGACCGTGGCGACAGTCCCAACCCGATACAACTCATTGGGACCGGGAGTTTCCTGCTCCGGGTTGATCGCAGCGACGAGGCCCACCAACTTATCCCCGGCAACCACATCATCCACCAATTTGATGGAGCGCGGCTGCCCCACCGTCAGCGGGACGGCAGTATTGGGATAGACCACCACACCCCGCAACGGCAGGATGGGCAACTCATCGGGAAGTTTCTGCTTCTCGTCTTTGCCATCCGCTGCCGGGTCGGAGGAAGCGTCATCTTTTTTCTGGAATTGTGAAATGAACGAGGAAACGAAGTTGTTCACCAACTCGTTCTCGGTCTCGTCTGTTGTCTGGTAAAAACCCTGAATTCCGGATTGCCATTTTTGTGCAGGCATCGACTAATTAACCTTTATGTTGACCGGTCTTTGATTTGGGTAGATGAACCACCAGGAAACCATCCTGATATTCAGCGCTTGCCTTTTCCACATCCACAGGTTTAGGAAGGCTGATGGTCACGGCAAACTTTCCGAAGCGGATCTCCATTTGATGATAAGCGCGTCGTTCGGGGAAATCAGAGCGGTCCCCCACGATATGCAATGTATTGTTTTCCACTGATACTTCAAAATCTTCATCGCGCATTCCTGCGATCTCCATCCGGGCCACGATAACATCGTCCGTTTCGTACACATCCGTGGGCGGGCACCAAACACTGGACCGCACCTGCCAGCTGACTGCGTGAAGAATCTCGCGTCGAACTTCCACAAGCGTTTCCCTGGATCTTCGGACTACGGTAGGCATGGGACTGCTCCTTCAAATGCACATGCATTTCAGTGCCCCCGGAAAGACTCGAACTTTCAACCTCCTGCTTAGAAGGCAGTTGCTCTATCCATTGAGCTACGGGGGCGATATTTGCATTTTACCCGGTCACTGGCGCATTCGCAGTTTGAGTTTGAACCGGTCTCAACCCGCGATATACCCGTGGCCCCGCGATGGTCTTCAAGATCACATCTGATGACCTGCCAAGCCTTTTTCCAAGTTCTTCAGCAGACATGGGGATATTGCCATTGGAGATAAACGTTCTAAAGATCGCTTCCACCACTGCAGTACGCTCACCAAGAAATTCGGGGAGTTGCGCGCAGTGGCTCATGAGCGCGTGTTGAATGCCGTCAACCGGTTTGACCTCCGCCGTCTGCGGGTCGATCCAATCGATGGCTTCGCCTTCTTCAAAATTGGCAAAGGATTCCTGATGCTCCGTGCATAACAGGGAGCGTAGGAACACATGCCAGTCCCGTTCGTTTTGCTTCCACCAGTCAAAATCGATATGGAAGGGTGTTTTGGTGTTAGGCCTTAGAAGGCTCATTCAACCTCCTCGTCAAGACGGAAATGCAGGTCTCCCACATGTTTGAAAGCCTTGTTGGAAGCCAGCAGAGCGAAGATCGGTGCAGGCGGAACACGCCTGGCCAGGTTGACCGCCGCATAGAGTTCCTGCGCATGGACATGTCCTTGCGGGTTGGATTTTGATAATTCACGCATCACTTGCAAGACCAGATCTTCAAATGGACGCCGCTTTTCCCAAACGGGGTCGAGCGCTTTAAAGTCCGGCACATGCACCACCATGCGATCATTAAATTCGGCCGTGATGGGCTGCTTGAGCATGGCAAACACCATCCCGCCATCGGTACCGACCATCACGGTGCGCACCCAATCCTTGGAGGAACGCTGGAGTTTTGCCTCCACGATCACTTCACCGGGTTGCTCACCCTTGCGGATCTGAACCAGCGACCCTGGGATAAGTTGGTGCGCCTTATACCATTCGCGCAGGCCAAACACATAACCGTGGTCAAGCACCACCCAGGCTGGGATGCGCTGTTTGGTCTTGCCATCCACCAGTGTAAAGCGGACACGCGGCGATTCATAAGCGGTCGGGAATAACTTCCGTGCACGAGGAGACATGGGCAACGTCCCGGCACGCAGATGTGGGTAGATCAGGGTGATCGTCACCGAGGAGACCTCTTCACGAGCGTCCGGGTCTTCCGGCGTCAGTTCATCGTCCAGTTGTGCTTCGAGGCTTTTCATTTGCGTCGTAAGCAAATCACGGTCATGGTTAATTTCATTGTAACGAAGCGGCGCCGGAACCTCGCGCACATAGTCTGGTTCAAGGCGGCGCAGGCACCACAACACCTGACCAGCCGGACCGACTTCGTCAAAACGCTCATCGTCCTGCAAGGCATAGTTCAACGAAAATTCCGCCAACCTCGGGTTGACACTGGCAGGAAGTTCGATATCCCTGGTCAATGCTTCCGTAGTGAGGGGCTCCCCACCAGACATATCGAGCACTGCCTCGGCCAGGTTTAATTGACCCTGATTAATATCGATCAACAAGGCACGCGGGAACCAACGTCCAGCGATCTTTACCAAACCATCATCGGCGTTAAATGCCGCTTCCAGTTTCTTTTCAATCGAAAGGCCGAATTCTGCAATGACTACAGCAGGCTTCACATCATCGTCTTCGGGTCTTTCGACCGGGGCGTCGTTCAAAAGATGCGAGGTGAGTCCGGCGGCAAACATCCGCTCAGATAAATCTTCCATCGCAACAGAGATCACATCAAAAGTGTCAACTGCCGGGTTCACTCCGGAGCGCACAGAAGTGATCGTACCACGCTGCCATTGAAGCGCCGGAAATACGATCTCTTCGCCAGCTGAATAAGAATCCTTGGGGAGATAAAAACGTCCTAAAGATTTTTGCTTGCTCTCCGCAGCCTGGCGCTCGGAGCGAATGCGTGTTTCGATCAATTCAGCCGCGAGTTCGCGTGCGGTCAGCGGAGTCTCACGCTCGAAAAGATATGTGTGTAGGTTTTCAACATCTTGCGGGGTGACTTGAAGCGATTGCCAATAATCGTTGGGTAGAGAAAATGCAACTGTCATACGTAGCCTTAAAAAGAATTTGCGCCTGCGCTGAGGCGGTCAAATTATACCTTACCTTGCCCAGACTATCTATATTTTGGGAAAAATTGCACATGTACACCTTGTAAGAAAA
>DAOQBX010000276.1:0-3337 GCA_035340155.1 Anaerolineales bacterium
AGGCTCGGGTCACGCCACGACCACTAACACCATCCGCCAGGCCGGGTTCGGCTGGGGCGCGCTTGTCCTTGCTTTGGATATAGCGAAGGGATTCTTCCCGACCTTTCTTGCGCTGCGTTTCTCCGGCGAGACCTGGGTCGTTGCACTGACAGCCGCTGCTGCAGTCATCGGCCATTGCTGGCCGATGACTGCAGGCTTTCGCGGCGGGATGGGGCTCGCCACTGCGGGCGGGGGATTGCTGGCTGTGAATGCACTGGCGTTTCTTTTATGCCTTGGCACACTCGTTCTGTTGGTGCTGGTGATCCGCCACTCGGCACGCGCCAGCGTCTTTGCAGGGCTTCTCATCGCACCGGTCCTGTGGCTGTTCAACATTCGTGACCTCGCCTTTTGGGTGGCGCTCGGCGCGGGCGCGGTCATCGCAGTCCGCTTTTTGATCGATTGGAATCGCAAATACCGGGAGTTGTGGCTGGACCGGGAGAAGACGGGAAATAAAAACTCCGAAAGATAAACTTTCGGAGCGCAGGGTCAGGTTCGAGCGGGGAAAGAAGCGGAGGTTATTCCTCACCACCAAGCAGCCAGCCGAACAAGCCGTTCCGTGGGGTGGTCTCTTCCACACGCGGCATCGCAAGCAACACAACAGTGATGTTGTCATGTCCGCCGCGCTCATTGGCAAGGCTCACGAGCGCCTCAGCCGCCGATTTCAAATCCTTCTGCGAGCGCACCGTCTTTTGGATCTCATCGTCCCAGACCAGGTCTGTCAGACCGTCGGTACACATCAGAATGGTATCGCCCGGATGCAGGTGGAAGCCCTGATTGTTCATCGACTCTTCGTCGGTTTCCTGGTTATCGATGCGCAGGCGGAAGTCTACATCGGGAAGTTTTAATCCGCCCAAATGCCGCCGGATGACATGCACGTTTGGATGGTCGCGCATCTGTTCTTCGCTGATGATGCCTTTTTCATAGGCTTCCTGCACCCAGGTATGGTCAATGCTCAGGCGCTGAATGTACTTGCCGCGCAAAAGATAAATTCGCGAATCACCCACATACGAGGTGTAGAGTTTGTTCTCAATAATCCACACACAGGCGCAGGTGGCGCCCATGCCCTGCTCTTCGTCCTTGCCGGCAGAGTGTGAGGCAATGGCCTGGCTCGCGTCGTGGATGGCGCTCTCCATGATCTTGAGCGGTTTCCTGGCGTTACTTTCGGCCACATGCATGCTGATGTAATTGACCGCCAGTTCGGCAGCCACTTCCCCCGCGCGATGACCGCCAATACCGTCCGACACGATCGCAAAGACCGCCGGACGCGGGTCGTCCTTGGCCAATTGAAACGACGAGACCGCATACCGGTCTTCATTGTTCTTGCCGGACATCCCGGCATGACTCAGAGCGGCAACGTGCACATGGGCAAGTGTGGTGCGAATCATTCGTCAGCGTTTTGAAGGGTAATTTTAGGGGGGGAAACAGGCGGAGGCGTTTTGAGCATAAAACGGTAGGCCAATTGCCCAAAGTTTACCATATCCCCATGCATTAAACGATAACCATCGCGCTTTACAGGTTCGTAGTTAATCCATGTCCCACCGATGGAGTTGTTATCCTGGATCAGGTAACCGCCATCATCTGTAACACGGATGCGCGCATGCACCGATGAGATGGAGGGGTCATCCAGGATCATCGTGCATTGGGTCGGGTCGGTACCGAGGACAATTTCCTTGCCATTCATGGGGATGGGTTGGCTTGCGATAAACTGACCATCTGCGTTAATACGGATCAAAGCCGCTGGCGCATCCACCACGGACCGTGGAGTGGTCTCTGTTTTCCTGAATTGGATCAACGGCTTTCGGGTTTTCTTCGCCACTGGCATAGAGACCGGGGTATCATCCCTCGGCTGCACCGGCTGGGTCAGCGGATCGTGTCTGGCGCGGCGTTCTTCACGGACCCGACGCAATGCGGGCAGGTTAAACCTTCCGCTAATGAGGATAAAGAACAGCACCAGCCCGGCCAGGATGATCGAACCGAAAGTAATGGGCGTACGATACTTCGCCAGGAAAGCGGCAGGCCCGCTGGGCGGCTTGATCACTGTCACTGTAATGGGCACTGGCATGCTGGTCTTGCTCAACCCCAGTTCATCCACCGCTTCGACCACGATCTGATGCTCATTGCTGGACGTGTAAGCCTTCAAGTCCCAGGTGAATTTATTGAACGGTTCCGTGGTGTTTTCGTCCACAGCCGCGCCATCCACGTAAAGCGTGGTACGGGTCAACTTGCGCGGATGCCCATCGGGGAACTCGATGATGATCTCGATCTCCTGTGTCTCTGGCAGGAGCAGTTCGGTGTTGAACGGATCGTCCGCCGGAGCCTGGCGGGTCACTTGCAGAGCGGGAGCCACAGGGAAAGGATTGGGCGGCTGGATGTTTAAATTGAAGTGCTGCTCGGTGGAAGTCACGGCGCCACTTGGCAGGTTGACTTGCACTATGATGGATTGTTCCCCAGGAACGGTCACACGTGAGGTGTAGTTGAGCAGGTAGATGCGGCGCAGTGCAGAGAAATAGACTTCGGGGTCGGGGAAGCGTTCCTCGCCGGAATACTGGAACATGCTCCCGCCGGTCTGGATGGCAAGGTTATTGAAGATCGCAGCGCTGGTATTGGTGAAGGTAGTGTTCGCATCCACATACCAAACGAAGATGCGGACATTTCCCTCAACCGCGCGCTGCATCAGCGGCTCCACCAGGGCGGCGAGATTGGCATCCTGCATTTGCGGGGTGATGAAGAGCACCGCGCGCTTCATACCCAGACGCTGGGTTTGGGCACCCACTACATCAAGTGCCGTTGCCAGGGATTGCAGGTTGGGCGCGGCAGTACGCATATCCGGTTGAAAACCGTTCAGTCCAACAACAAAATCTGCAGCGCTGGCATGGTTGATGACCGGCCCTGCCTGACTGACAAGGCTCAAGTCGTCGGGCAGGTCGGGTGCACGGCTTTGCGCCCACTGGGCGATAACTTGTGAAACGCGGGAAAAGCGCGAGATGCCGGTGGCGTTGCGCGCATCCAAGCCGGGGCCCTGATTGACGGCCACTACCATCTGCAGCGGAATCGCCATTTCGATCAGCGAATCCGCCGGCAGGGGCTGACCGTTCTCGGTCACAGAGACGGCTTCCGGCTTGAGCCCCGAAGCGAAGATGCGCTGGGCGTCAAACACATCCACAAACGCCGAAACCGCCGGGAAGGCGGTCGCATCTGCGTTGTAGAGGGTTACAGTGGCAGATGGTTGCTGCGCCTGTACAACAGGCACAACGCTCAATAACAACCCCAGACCCAGAAGCAGAGAGAGGAACTTACG
>DAOQBX010000277.1:0-3331 GCA_035340155.1 Anaerolineales bacterium
TGGGACGAGATGGCAGAGAAAGCCGATAAAGACCTGGAAGGTTTTTGGGCGGCGGAAGCCTCTGAACTGGAATGGTACAAGAAGTGGGACAAGGTACTCGACGATTCCAAGGCGCCTTTCTACAAGTGGTTCGTAGGCGCACGGACGAACATCGTCCATAACGCCGTGGACCGCCACCTCAAAACCCATCGCAAGAACCAACTCGCGCTCATCTGGGAATCAGAGGATGGCAAACTCGAACGCACTTTCTCATATTTTTCGATGAACCGCGAAGTCTCGCGCATGGCCAATATCATCAAGGCCATGGGCATTACCAAAGGCGACCGCGTCACCATCTACATGGGACGCGTGCCCGAGATCGTGTTTGCCATGCTGGCCTGCGCCAAGATCGGCGCGATCCACTCGGTGGTGTTCGGCGGATTCTCCGTCGACTCGCTGCAGGGGCGCATCGAAGACAGCAAATCGAAACTGGTCATCACCTGCGACGGCTCCTTCCAGAACGGGAAGACCGTGGAACTCAAGGCCATTGTGGATGAGTCGCTCAAGAAATGCCCAAGCGTTGAGAACGTGATCGTGGTCAAACGCGTTGGCAACGGCGTGACGATGGAAGCGGGACGGGATCATTGGTATCACGATCTGTGCCAACTACCCATCGCGAACGGCAAATGCCCAACCGAAGAAATGGATGCTGAAGACCCGCTCTTCATCCTCTATACTTCCGGCTCCACCGGCAAGCCGAAAGCCATTCTCCACACGCACGGCGGTTATATGGTCGGAACCTATTCGACCCTGAAATACGCCTTCGATGTGAACGACATGGATCGCTGGTGGTGTACCGCCGACCCCGGCTGGATCACCGGTCACTCCTACCTCGTATATGGTCCCATGATCGCGGGCATCACCTCCTTCCTCTTCGAAGGCGGTCCCTCCTTCCCTTACCCGAACCGCTGGTGGCAGTGCATCGAACGCTATGGCATCACGGTTTTCTACACCGCCCCCACCGCCATCCGCGGCCTGATGCGCTTCGGCGAATCCTGGCCGAACAAGCATGACCTCTCTTCATTGCGCCTGCTCGGTTCTGTCGGCGAGCCCATCAACCCGGAAGCCTGGAAGTGGTATCACCGCGTCATTGGCAAGGAACGCTGCCCCATCATCGATACCTGGTGGCAGACAGAGACAGGCGCGTTCCAAATTACGCCGACACCGGTTGTGCCTCTCAAGCCGGGCTCCGGCACACGGCCTTATTTCGGCCAAAGGGCCGAGATCGTGGACGAACAAGGCAACCCTGTTGCAGACAATACAGAAGGTTACCTGACCTTGCTGCGCCCGTGGCCTTCGATGCTACGCACCATTTACGGTGACGATGAACGTTATGTGAACCAATATTGGAGCAAATATCCAGGCCGCTACACCACCGGCGACTCGGCCAAACGCGACAGTGACGGCTACTTCTGGATCATTGGCCGCGTGGACGATGTCATCAAGGTCTCCGGCCACCGCCTCGGCACCGCGGAAGTCGAATCAGCGCTGGTCAGTCACCCGGCCGTGGCTGAAGCAGCCGCCATCGGCTTGCCGCATGACGTCAAAGGCCAGGCGATCTACACCTTCGTGTTACTGCGTTCCGGGTTCACACCTTCGCCGGAACTCTCCGAAGAATTGCGCCAGCATGTCTCCAAGCACATGGGCCCCATCGCCCGCCCGGAGGATGTCAAGTTCGTGGATAAACTTCCGAAGACCCGCTCCGGAAAGATCATGCGCCGCGTATTGAAGGCTCGCGCGCAGGGACTGCCTGAAGGAGATATCAGCACCCTGGAAGAGTAACCCACTCCAGGTCAAGAAAGAAGCGAACGCGCTCAGGGATGAACATCCCTGAGCGCGTTTTTTACAACAAAACTGTAAAGTTCCAAACTTGACTTTTCCCATATAATCCCGCGTTGTTGATACTCAAATAAACCAACGTGGAGATGAAATGAAGAAATTTTTTGCGAACGAAATGTTTTTAGGGACGATGATCGCAATCTTGAGCGTGCTGACCGCCGGGGTCAGTTATCTGGGTTCCATGTCTGATTCCAAGCAGAATGAATACGAGATCCAGGGTATGAAAGACTTGAACGACGGCAACGCCGAATACCTGCGCGCCAACCAGGACATCACCCAGGATTACAACTACTTCGATAACTGGTATTTGAACGTGGATGAGCGCCCCGAGATTGCCGATTATTACCAGACCAATTTTTCAGAAGCGCTCCAGTCTGCCATCGACACCGACCCGGAGACCGTTTGGATCGATGAGTATTACGATGCCATGTATGCAGATGCCTACTCTCTGTGGGACTCGTCGGACACCGCTTTTGCCAAAGCCTCCGAGTATGACGACCGCGGCGACCAGTTGCAATTGGTGATGTTGATCTTCGCCCTCGGCCTGGCCTTCGTAGCCTGGTCTTCCCTGCTCGGAGCAGAAAGCAACATGCGCCTGCTGTTCTCGATCGCCGGTTTCATCGCTCTCGCAGCAGGAATCGCCATTTACTTCCTGCTGGTACCTGTGATAGCCGGGTAGTTTTTTTGAATGTATTAAAGGTGGCGGGGTGAAAAAAATGGAAGGCTAGAAAAAAAGTCCCCGAGCGCTCGGGGACTTTTGCTTATTTCCACAATTTTGCCAACTCGTTCAGCGACTTGTAATACGGCTCAATACTGGGAATGTAATGCGCTTCGTTCTTCGCATGCGGGCCAACGCCGGATTGTCCCCACACAACAGCCTGCCCGCCGGGAGCGAACCTTGCGCTGGTGCCTGGCAACTTGCGGCCGATCTTCGCCGCTTCCCCACCTGCGGCTTGTTTGACCGCTGCGATCAGCGCTTTCAACGCCGGGTTATTCGGGTCGCAGGCCACACCGTTTTCCATGACAGAGAATTTAGATTCAAGACCATTTTCTGTGCAGTACATTTCCACAGCAGATTTCAGGCCATTGACATCATCCTGCGGGATGGGGCGAATTTCAACCCCCAAAATCCCTTCCGCCGCAGTGACGTTGTATACGCCCGGTGTACCCACGGTGATGAACGGAAACTTCGCCTGTGACTGCCAGCCGTCGGCGGCCTTCAGTGTAAGGTGTTTCGCAAATATCTCATTCAATGCAGAACGGGCGGCGATGAGTTTCTCGCTCAAATCACCCGTGCCCGCCATGCCGCTGTGACCTTTTGCCCCACGCGCAATCACGTCAAAGCGCATCACTCCGCGATTTTCCACGCAGATCTCACCAAAGAGTTCGTTGCCTTTTTCGCCGGTGCGTTCGCCTGCAATAAATAACGAAGGTGTGAGATTTAATTCTTTCA